>NZ_JACJSW010000211.1:0-22043 GCF_014698375.1 Microcystis flos-aquae FACHB-1344
TATCATTTTCGTTATTTAGGTCATATATGGTAAATATGACTTATCTTTTTTGGGAGTCTGTGTCTGTATTCCATGCTACATAAGCTTTTCAGCTGGCTTGTCCCCCTGTCAGCCGCCAATTTCCTTACAGGCCTTGAGAATTGCCGCATCCGGCCGTAAAGCACTTTGTGGCCCGTCAACCGCTACCTGTAGTTCGTTGGATAAGTCCCCAACAATCTTAAATTGGATGTCCCGCATCTGTTGTAGGGCTGTTTCAATTTGTTGGGGGGAGAGTTGTTGCGGTAAGTTAGCGATCGCTTGTATCCCGTCCCGATATGACCCAGGAATCTGGAAATCTTGTTCTGGATCGGCATTTTTGGCAAGAATACTCCGATAATACTGAGCAACCGGCTTAACATAACCCTCTTTTTTTTCCCCTGGCATCAAAATGGTTTCCCAACGCAAGGTGACAGCCATCATAATTTGATTGGCAATCTTGCCGATGTCATTATTGACCGCACTGACAGCAATTTCTTCAAAACTGCCCTGATAGGGAACTTTATCTCGCTTGACCACATCAGGATAGCGGTTTTCGGGCAACAGAGCTTCTTTAATTTCTGCCGTCAGAGTGGGATATTTGTCCGCCCGTTCAAACGCCAGCCTATGGCCATCGAAGTCCGCCTGTAGGTGCTTGGCAGCGGTTTCGGGATGGATGTGAATTGTGCCTTCCAACCGCATCAGTTGGGGGAGGTGGCGGTTAGTCAGGGTGATGACACCGTTGGAATTCACCAGGGGGCTGCGGGTGACAATCAATTCTGCCCCATCGGGCATTCTGGGGACGCAGACTTCATTTTCTGCTGTGAATCCCTAGTCAGGGAGAAGAATGTAAAGATTTATTAAATTGTAGTTTAGGATACATTTGCGGGGGGGTAGTGTGTATTGTTGTTTTCAACCGCCTTTGGGGTTGGGTTGGGCTGTTAAACACCTCGAAAAATTGCCTCATTCTCAATAAGCGAAGCTCGGAACCCCCATGAATCCGTTGTCCCTTTTCAATAAGTCGGAATTAATCGGGGTGTCCTGTTGCTTGACCCAGGCTACAAGGGCAATACCTAATATTTCGGGAGGCTTAACCCCATGTTGTTGCATAAAAATTTACTTATTGTTGTTGGTGCTGCTACGCTAGGTTTTGCCACTCTTAGTTCAGTAAGACCTGTAGAAGCGTCTGTTCTGTTTGATGAAATTGGAACCCTCAATCCTTTTAATACTCAGCGAGATGGCGGCGATGCTCCAGTTGGTCGATACACGTTTAACCAACAAACAACTATCACATCTTTCTCTGTCCTCAACGCTTTGTCTACTGCCGGGGACCTCAAGTTCTTAATCTTTAATTCCGGGAACGGAGATCTTCTATTCTCTAGCAACCCAAAGACTTTCGCTAGTGATGGAGGTACTGATTTAGCTAACAATACTTTCAAAGAAAGTGATCCTCTGTCTTTTACTTTCTTACCCGGAATCACTTACGGTCTAACTGCTACGTCTAGTGTTTTTGCTGGGTACTATGTTGCTTTCGATAGTGTTGCTGAGAATGGCATCACTGCTTTAACTGGCAATCAGAATGTTATTGGTTCCTTCAACAATCCCAGTTTACAACTAGGCACTAATTGCTGTAGTGTGCCCGTGAAACTCTTTAGTTCTGATATTCAACCAGTTCCCGAACCTAGTTTATCTCTGGGCCTACTTGCTCTCGGCACTCTCGGCGCAGCCTCAACCCTCAAACGCAAACTGAAGTCATCCAAATCTTCAGAAAAAGAGACCACAAAAGTAGGCTAAATTGCCCACTAAAAATAGGACAAATGCCCCTTCATTCAGTCAGTTGAGGGGGTATTTTTGGCATAACTCTCTCAATTCCCATGATTTCAAGGAGTATGGTTTATCTTGCGAGCCGAGATCTGTTACAATCTAAGATGACTGGTTATAGATGCTTTCAAGATGACTAAAACAGCAGAAACCCTCAAAATAGAACTTGCTCAACTTCCTATGCAAGATCGCGCTGAACTAGCTTACTTTCTCATCCATTCCTTAGATGAAGGTGTAGTAAAGTAGGTTGGGTTAAGCGATAGCGCAACCCAACAAAAGGTTATCTGTGTTGGGTTTCCTTGCGTCAACCCAACCTACAATTTTCTGTGAAAACTAGATAAGGTGAGAAGAGATTCTTCATTAAGAAAATAACAGGAGAAAATTCATCATGTCAAATAAAATTATTGATGCCAACAAAATACAGTTAACATTAAAAGAGTTACTTTCTCTAGTAAAGGCAGATACTGAGATTATTATAACTGAAGGAAATAAACCTCTAGCTCGTCTTATTTCCCTAGTAGAAACTGAAGAAACAACCACTAAAACTTCTAACTTAAGACAACCAGGACTACACTCAGGAAAAATTTGGACGAGCGAAGATTTTGATGAGCCACTTCCTGAAGAATTTTGGACAGGCGAGTTATGAAATTACTCTTGGATACCCATACATTTATTTGGTGGGATAGTGAACCAGAGAAACTATCTCAACGTGCTTTAGAATTGTGTAGAAATCCAACTAACATACTATTACTCAGTATTGCCAGTGTTTGGGAAATGCAAATCAAGCTCCAATTAGGTAAACTATCACTCAAGCTACCTTTGGCACAAATGATTAATACTCAGCAACAAACTAATCAACTTGAACTGTTGTCAATTACAGTTAGCCATGTTTTAGCTTTAAATACTTTACCGAATATCCATAAAGATGCATTTGACCGTTTGTTGGTTGCTCAAGCTAACATTGAAAATGTCATACTAATTAGCCACGATTTAACATTAGCCAAATATCCTGTTCAGATAAATTGGTAAAATTCTCAGTAAAGTAGGTTGGGTTAAGCGATAGCGCAACCCAACAAAAGGTTATCTGTGTTGAGTTTTCTTGCGTCAAACTAACTTATAATTTTTTGTAATAACTCCCCAAAAATAAGAGACTAATTCAACAGAAAGCTAAAAAGAGAGGTACAGTGCGATCACCATCGCTGTAGGGTGCGAAAACGCGCGTGTAACGCACCATCAATTTTCTAATACGCGGTGGGTTACGCTGTCGCTAACCCACCCTACAGTGCTACAGTGCTACTGTGAAGAGACAAGCTGATGTCCGAGGTTATAATGGTCAAAGAGTTAAAAAAGAAATTAATCTAATCAATAGCCACAATGAAGGTACAGCCAAATGAGTCAAGTCTTAACCCTAGAATTGAGCGATGAAGTTTATGCCACCTTGCAACAGCAGGCTAAAATATTAGTAATAAAGCTTCCTTTCCTGGATGGGTGAGATCATCACCAGCAAATTATCTCATCGCCGCCAATTTTCTACGATTAATCCCTGAACTCTCAGCATATCTGAGTCGTCAGAAACGACAATGAGATTATAGCTAATAGCTGTTGCTGCAATGAGAATATCAGTCATTTGTATGGGGGTTCCCTTAAGCCTTAAATCAGCAGAAATTGCTGCGGCTTGATGAACAATCTCCATTGTATCTAACAACAATACTCTCAAATCAGTGCGACACAAATTCTGAAATCTTGCTAACTTCTTCGTTGCCTTAACTGCTAATAGTCCAGCTTCAGTTTCTAAATAAGTAATACAGCTTATGAAAACATCCTTTCCTTGTAGCCTTACTGCACTCAATCTCTCAACGACTACTTGGTTGTCTTTGAGAATAGCTGTGACGATGTTAGTATCGAGTAGATAACCCACGACTATTTACTATTTCTATCTAAAACTTGCCATCACTGCTTCAAACTCTGCCATTTGTTCTGGAGTTAAATCCTTCAGCATTCCCGCCATTGCTTGCACTCCTAAGACTCGCCTGATTTTGCGACCTAGACTTTCATCGGGCATTGTTTCTAATTCTGAAGAAGAAAATTTTTCGGTCAGTAAATTCACAAAATACTTAACCATTTCATCTCTATTTAAATCTTCAAATAAGCTCTCATTCTTGATAAAATCATCAATAATTGACGCGATACGAATAACGAGCCTGGACTGAATTTTATCCTCGACCAAATCTGATTGAATAGAGACTTGAGACATCCTTTCCTCCTTGAGACTGGTGTAGCGAATTTTTTCTGATTTTTAGGGAGCATCCCGTTTCGGCAAATCGCTTCCCTTCCTAGGAAGAGAGCAGATAACTCCCCAATCCAAAATCAGAGCCGAATAAGTTAATTTTAACCTAACCTGCTTCAAGTTCGCCTGCTGAAAAAAATTGCCAGCCCTGTCTTCCCGACAAGGCTGAAAAAGCCGTAATCTGTAACAGCGCCCGTAATAAAGCTTCCTTTCCCGCATGGGTGTTGAAAGCAGGCTGGACGAATCAAGTGCGCCACGATGCTGCTTATATTGAAATTACCAACCGACAGTGCGATCGCCATCGCTGTAGTGGATTGTTTCAGCTAATTTGGTGTATTAGAAAAATGCTATAAATTCTATAATCTAAGACTTTAAGCCGAAATCTATTGCCCTATTTTATCTGAAACAGTCCAGTAGGGTGCGAAAACGCGCGTGTAACGCACCATCAATTTTTTAATATGCGGTGGGTTACTAACCCACCCTACAGTGCTACTGTGAAGAGTCCGAGGTTATAATGGTCAAAGAGTTAAAAAAGAAATTAATCTAATCAATAGCCACAATGAAGGTACAGCCAAATGAGTCAAGTCTTAACCCTAGAATTGAGCGATGAAGTCTATGCCGCCTTGCAACAGCAAGCTAAAATATTAGGTATCGACCTGTCAGAATTAGCCGCAACTTCCCTCGAGCGACAGTATCGCTTAACAAAAGATAAAGACCAACGCACGGAAGCGGAAAAAGAAGCAGCACGTCAACGCTTTGAGAGACATATTGGTTCAATTAGCGGCTATCCTCCAGGAGCAGATAATGAAAGCATTGATGCTGATCTTGCGAGAGAATACGCTAGTAACCATGAGGAAGATTGATGCTTCTAGATACATCTGGTTTGCTATGCTTGCAGTTTGAATCCGAACCTTGTCACCAGCAAGCCCGTTTTTTGTATAAAAACACAAGAATCCGATTAGTTCAAAGCTACATTTTAGCCGAATATGTCACTCTAGCCCATACACGGCGTTACCCGCGTTTAGCCACCCTAGAATTTATCACCGATTTGCTAGAAAATCCAGATATCGAGACAGTTTGGGTAGATGAACCCTTACATCGTGCTGCTGTCAAACTATTGATGGCACGGCAAGACAAGACTTATTCCTTATGTGATGCCGTTAGCTTTTTATTGATGCGCCAGTACAATATTAATGAAGCATTAACCACCGATCGCCATTTTGAGCAAGAAGGTTTTCACCGTTTACTTGTATTCTAAAAAGGGCAGAGCTACGTCAGGGGTTGGTATTTCTCCAACTGGTACTCCTGCCATTTCCCCGACCCCAGTTCGGTGAGGGATTGGGCGTTTCCCAACTGCGCGGCAGCTTCCCGCCAGAATTGTTCAAAGTTCTGCCGCAGTTCTCCGGTGGCAATCATTGATTTTAACCCGATAATTTAGTCAACAATTCCAAGAGTTTTTTACTATTAGGAGTCAAGAGAGTTCGACGATAGGCATCGGCGGCCTTTTTAATCGCTTCCGCTTGGGTGGGATAGGGATGAATAACACTAGAGAGTTTACGCAGTCCGATTTGAGCAACCATAGCGGTGGTAATTTCGGAAATCATCTCACCGGCGTGAGCGGCGACGATAGTGGCTCCTAAAATTTGGTCGGAACCTTGTTTGTGAATAATTTTTAGAAAACCTGCTGTTTCGCCATCAGTGATAGCTCGATCGACTATACTCAAAGGAATTTTAATAGTATTAGTGACCAATCCCCGGGTCTGTGCTTGGGTTTCATCCATACCCACCCGGGCGATTTCTGGGTCGGTATAAGTGACCCAAGGCAGAACTAAATTACTGAGCTTATCGCGTCCGAAACCGAAGGGAGAAAAAAGGGTATTTTTAATCACAATACGCGCGGCTGCATCGGCGGCATGGGTAAATTTCCAATCCATACAGATATCACCGGCCGCATAAATTTTCGGGTTAGTAGTTTGCAGATAATCATTGACTTTAACTCCCCGACGAGTATCGTATTCCACGGCCACCGCTTCTAAATTTAATCCTGACAGATTCGGCTCCCGGCCCGCACCGACTAAAATCTCGTCAACGGTGATAGTTGCTCCTTGACCGTTGCTAGTATATTCAATGGTTTTACCCCGCTCATTTTTTGTCACCCGTTCAATTTGGCAAGAGAGAATTAATTGCATTCCTTCCCGCAGGAAAGTATTCTCAATAATTTCGGCCGCTTCTTGGTCTTCTTTATTCAAAAGATGGGAATGATTATGAAATAAAATCACCTGTGCGCCTAACCTTTGAAAAGCTTGGGCTAATTCACAACCAAGCGGCCCGCCACCGATAATAGCTAATCGAGGAGGTAATTCTGTGAGGGAAAAAATTGTTTCATTGGTATAAAATCCCGCTTCTTTTAGTCCGGGGATATCGGGATGAAAGGCCCCAGCACCAGTGGCAATGACGGCTTTTTTATAAGCGAGAGTTTTTCTCGCCACTGCCACAGCATTTTCTCCTAAAAAACGAGCGCTACCCAAGAAGACATCGATACCTAGTTTTTGGAAACGTTGCACCGAATCATTATGGCTAATATCGGCGCGAATTTGTCGCATTCTGGTCATGACTCTGGCAAAATCTACCCTAGTATCCCCAATATTAATTCCTAATTTTTTGGCTTTCTCAATTTCCCCGATAATTCTAGAGGAACGAATCAGACATTTAGAAGGAATACAACCGAAATTGAGGCAATCTCCCCCCATGAGATGTTTTTCCACTAAAGCCACTTTTAAACCTATATCTAAACCCGCAGCCCCCGCCGCTACGACTAAACCCGCAGTACCCGCACCAATGACGACTAAATCATAACAATCTTGGGGTTGTGGATTGAGCCAATCGGCAGGATGAACATAATTAACTAATTTTTGATTATGTTCGTCCATGGGGAGAATATTAACTTCACTGGAGCTATTTTGAAACATATTAGACCTCTTGTAAAAATCAAAAATTGTTGTTAGGGTTAGGAGTCAGTAGCCAGTAGTCAGTAGTCAGGAGAATTAAGAATGAATAATAATCAGTTAAATGGTCTATTTACCGATTTTATGCAATTTAATTCTTATTTTTGCCGTTTTTGAACCCTGAAAAATTAATTATGCAAGAGGTTTATTAAAGCAGTTATCTTAATGGTGAGATACGAAGTTTTCGTTTTGGGTAGCCGGTCGCCGGTCGCCGGTCGTGAGGAGATTATTTTTATTTGTTCTCCCCACACCCCACACCCCACTTCCCACTTCCCCAACCCCTGACTGATAAATGATGACTATTCACTGATAACTGATGCCAGGGCCTGACGGGCAATTTTTGTGACGTAGAGGGTGAGAGCAACGGTAGCGATCAAACCGATCAGGCGAATAGTCCATGGTAAAGCTGGGTTAGTGGCTGGTGTTGAGGTGCCGATAGTGGCAAGATTACCCGCTAAAGAGCCAATATAAACATACATTATCGTCCCCGGAATCATGCCCGCGGAACCTAGTAGATAATCTTTCAGGGAAACCCCGGTGACACCATAGGCATAATTGAGCAGATTAAAGGGAAATACGGGAGATAAACGGGTTAAAAGCACTATTTTTAAGCCTTCTTTCCCCACAGCTTCATCGATAGCTTGAAATTTACTATTACCTTGAATTTTTTCCACCACCCAACCCCTCGCCAGATAACGTCCCACCAGAAAAGCGGCGGTAGCGCCGATAGTTGCCGCGATAAAGACGTAAAAAGAGCCTAAAAGCACGCCAAAAACCACACCAGCCCCGAAAGTCAGGATTGAACCTGGAAAAAAGGCCACAGTAGCTAGAATATAGATAATTATAAACGCGATCGCTCCCACAGCCCCCAAACTATCCACCCAAGTTAAGGCATGGAAAAGAATAGTTTGAGGATTAAAACCGGTGGAGGCACTGGATTCGAGGGCAAAAGCGGGGGGAGTAGTCAGGAGAAAAGTGCCGCTAAAGGCGATTAGCAGCGGCAAATAACGGCAAATAACCAGCTTTTTCCAGTTGCTGGACTGGGAAATAATCATCACAAGTCCCTAAAAAGAGAATAAAAGAGAGATTAAACTATAAAAGCGAATTAAATAGAACTAGGGGCTATTCTACCGTAGTTATCATTGTTTAGACCAGAAAGCCAATCCTGAAAATTCCCAGAAAATCTCCCTCTCTGGGAGAAGATAGGACAAGCAACAGCCCGGTAATTGTTGCTGTTTACTTGATATTACACCTTGCCGTCTCTGGGGAAAAAATGTCACAATTAGAAATAATTAGCATTCGATATAGCAATTAATCTATGAAAATCATCCCCAAGGTCAAGGCCCCTACCTTCCTGCAAATGGCACAATGGATCATTAATCCTGTAGCTTTTATGGAAAATGCCGCCCGCAAGCATGGCGATATTTTTAGCACAAAAGTGGGTTTAACTGTAGATAATTTTATCTTTGTCAGTAGTCCTGCGGCCCTACAACAGGTTTTAACTAATGACCGTAAAAAATTTTCGGCACCAGGGGAAGCCAATCGGATTATTGCCCCGATTATTGGTGATTATTCCGTCGTCATGTTAGACGGAGACATCCACAAAAAACGCCGTCAGCTTTTATTGCCACCTTTTCACGGGGAAAGAATGCGTTTCTACGGCGATTTAATCCGCGATATTACCCTGAGAGTAATGGCAGAATTGCCCGAAAATCAACCTTTTAAGGCCCGTTCAGCGACCACAGCAATCGCTTTACAAGTAATTATGGAGGCAGTTTTTGGAATTAGTCAAGGGGAACGTTATCAAACCCTGAAAAAAACTCTCGCTGAAATGCTCGATATTTTTAACTCTCCGGTGATGGCTTCTTTGTTATTTTTTCCAATTTTGCGGGCTGATTTTGGTGCTTGGAGTCCCTGGGGAAAATACCAGCGTTACCAAGAAAAAATTGATGATATTATCTATACAGAAATTGCCGAAAGAAAAGCTAATCCTAACCCCAATCGCACCGATATTTTATCACTACTGATGTCGGCCCGGGATGAAGAAGGCAACCCGATGAGCGATAAGGAATTGCGCGATGAATTAATGACCTTATTATTCGCCGGTCATGAAACCACCGCCACCGCTATGTCTTGGGCGCTCTACTGGACTCATCGCTATCCAGAAATTAAAGCAAAAATTCTCCAAGAAATAGCCACTTTAGGAGATAATCCTAACCCCATTGACATAACTCGATTACCCTATCTTGCGGCGGTTTGTTCGGAAACTTTACGCATTCATCCCGTGGCAATGTTAACTTTTCCGCGAGCAGTGGAAGAACCGGTAGAACTAGATGGTTATCCTTTAGAAAAAGGGACAATTCTTATGGGTTGTATTTATCTAGCTCACCACCGCGAGCAAACTTTCCCCGATTCCCATACTTTTAAACCAGAACGCTTTTTAGAAAAACAATTCACCCCCTATGAATATATGCCTTTTGGTGGTGGGGCGCGTCGTTGTATCGGGGAAGTTTTAGCTATCTACGAGATGAAAATCGCTATCGCCACAATTTTGGCCAATTATCAGTTAACTCTAGTTAATAATACCCCCGAAAAACCCAGCCGCCGCGGTTTAACCCTTGCTCCCTCGCGAGGAGTTCCCATGGTCTTAAAAGGACGACGGGAACCTCTGGTGACGGCCCCGATGCTCGCCGAAATTTCTTAAAAAAACTGACAAACTATTGTACAATCAGAGTTGTGGTATCCCATATCATAACTCTGTTTTTTTGTCAATAAAATTGGGGATAATTATGGTCTTAATTCGTTTAGCTAAATCCTGGCAAATTTCCGAAAATGAAGTTACTTCCGAAAGTGTTTATTTTAACCGTCGTCGCTTTTTACAGGGGTTAATCGGGACAGGAATTGCGGGGAGTTCCCTATTATTAACTGCTTGTGGTAAATCCTCCTCCTCGGAAGCTTTAGAAAAAAGTTTGCAATTACCTAAAATTGAAGGGTTCAGCAAGAATCCGCAGTTTTTAACGGTAAATCGCCCCATAGCTGCCGAAACTGTAGCCGGGAAATATAACAATTTTTATGAGTTCGGAGGGGGGAAAAATATCTGGTTAAAAGCGCAGAAACTACCGACGAATCCCTGGACGGTAGAAGTGGGAGGATTGGTAAAAAATCCCCAAACCTACGATATAGATACTATTAAAAAAACCTTTCCTCTCGAAGAAAGAATCTATCGTTTTCGTTGTGTGGAAGCTTGGTCAATGGTGTTACCTTGGCTTGGTTTTCCCATGGGTGCTTTAATTGCGGCAGTGGAACCAAAACCAGAAGCTAAATTCGTCCGTTTCACCTCCTTTTATAATCCCGAAATTACTAAGGGGCCAGGATTACATTTAGGTCCCTTACCCTGGCCCTATACAGAAGGTTTAAGAATTGAAGAAATGGCCAATGAATTAGCTTTCTTTGCCGTGGGAATTTTCGGGCATGATTTACCGAAACAACAGGGCGCACCCTTGCGAATGGTTATTCCTTGGAAATACGGTTTTAAAGGAGCAAAATCGATAGTAAAAATTGAATTTACCGCCAAACAACCCGCCACCTACTGGAACACAATTGACGCTCATGAATACGATTTTGAGGCTAATGTAAACCCCAGTAAACCCCATCCCCGTTGGTCGCAAGCAACGGAGAAATTTATCGGCAGTAGAAGTGATTTATCTTGGGAAATTATCGAAACTCTGCCCTATAATGGCTACGGTGAATATGTGGCTAGTTTGTATAGTTAATTTTGATTATTATCCTCGTTTTATTTAGTTTAAGTGAGTATTTATGGAAAATAAAACTCTGTACGAACAAGACTTTTATCTCTGGATTAGAACTACTATTAATCAACTGCAAGCCAGACAGTTTGAGCGGGTAGATTTAGAGAATTTACTGGAGGAGTTAGCAAGTATGGGAAGGAGTGAAAAACGCAAAATCGAAAATCTTTTGATTCAATTGCTGGTACATTTGCTGAAACTAACCTACTGGACAGGAGAAAAAGCTAGAAATGAGGGTCACTGGAAAGGGGAAATTAGAAACTTTCGCCGACAAATAATCAAAGAAGTTAAAGATAGCCCTAGTCTCAAACCCTATCTTTTGGAAATCTTTGAGGAATGCTATCAATTTGCTAGAAAAGATGCTAGTGATCGCTCTCAATTACCCCTCGATACTTTCCCCGCTATTCCCCTTGGTTCCCTTGAACAAATTCTCGATGAAGATTGGTTTCCCACTAATAACCATGAGTAATATATAGAGGTCAATTATGGACAATAAAACCCTGTACGAACAAGACTTTTATCTCTGGATTAGAACTACTATTAATCAACTGCAAGCGAGACAGTTTGAGCGGGTAGATTTAGAGAATTTACTGGAGGAATTAGCAAGTATGGGAAGGAGTGAAAAGCGCAAAATCGAAAATCTTTTGATTCAATTACTGGTACATTTGCTGAAACTAACTTACTGGACAGGAGAAAAATCTAGAAATGAGGGTCACTGGAAAGGGGAAATTATCAACTTTCGCCGACAAATAATCGAAGAAATTAAAGATAGCCCTAGTTTAAAACCCTATATTCTGGAAATCTTTGAGGAATGCTATCAATTTGCTAGAAAAGAGGCTCAAGTTAGAACTCAATTACCTCTTGATACTTTCCCCCCTATTCCCATTGGTTCCCTTGAACAAATTCTCGATGAAGATTGGTTTCCCACTAATAACCACGAGTAATATATAGAGGTAAATTATGGATAATAAAACCCTGTACGAAGAAGACTTTTATCTCTGGATTAGAACTACTATTAATCAACTGCAAGCCAGACAGTTTGAGCGGGTAGATTTAGAGAATTTACTAGAGGAATTAGCAAGTATGGGAAGGAGTGAAAAGCGCACAATTAAAAGTCTGTTAACCCGATTATTAGAACATTTACTTAAGCTCAAATATTGGGCGGCAGAAAGAGAGAGAAACGAAGGTCACTGGAAGGGAGAGATTAGAACTTTTCGTCTCGATATATTAGATGAACTTAAAGATAGTCCTAGTCTGAAACCTTATCTTTTGGAAATTTTTGATGAATGTTATCTTTCAGCCCGAAAAAATGCCAGTGACCGCTCTCAATTACCCCTCGATACTTTCCCCGTTATTCCCATTGGTTCCCTTGAACAAATTCTCGATGAAGATTGGTTTCCTGCGGGCGATAATCTGGAAATATAGCCATCAGTTAGACTGCTCCATACTGCTCTAACAAAAAACAACTATCTCCCGATAGCGATCGCTAAAGGTCGAATAATTATAAATTTTTTTCAAGGGGTGCGGTCAGATCGAAGAATCATTGCTAGAATGAGCCTAATTGTCAGAAATTTAGTTAAACAAGGTTTTTGGCAATATGCTAATCTGGCTAACACGCTTTTGGGTGTGATATAGGGAAAAGTTCTGGCAATCGCGCCTAAATAGAGTGTTATACAGAAAGTTTCCGCATAATATGTAGTTAGGCAGATGCAATCCAATGTGTATCTTTTCTCACGACGTTCAACAGGTGTCCAACACGAAGATCTACGCTCGCCTGAATGGCGACCGTCAGCACTTAGTGTATGAGATGCGCCTAACGTCGGAATCCGACGTGGCGATGATCCTCCCGTTGCCAACTCAATTGCCGAGTACGGACCAAGTAAGTTTCGTAAACCTTTCTGGTTACGACGGCTTTTTTCGCGACATGGATCGATGCTTCCCGCAGCCGCTGGAAATGCGTAGCAAAGGCGTCGCTGTCGCGAGAGCGAGTCCTAGAAATCTCATGGTTCATCGAGTTGGCGCGTTTGACGCTTCGTTCGTACCCGCACTCGCGGATTTTCACAGACTTGATCTTCGATTTCGCCTTCCAGAGGATGTTTGGAAACAGCTGCCGCTTTACAGTGACTTTGGTTTTGCCGTCTTTCAGCTTCGATCTGGAGACATGCGGATCCATCCCATGGCATTGTCGTTTAGGACGCGGAATTCAACGGCCCTTTTCTTCCCGACTGCCCACGTCCATGATGGAAGCGTTCATCCCGTGGCGCAATTCGATCACTCCCTTTACGCACAGGCGGAGCGTCCCAATAACGTCGGAATCCGACGTGGCGATGATCCTCCCGTTGCCAACTCAATTGCCGAGTACGGACCAAGTAAGTTTCGTAAACCTTATGGATCGATTTCTGAATGGGTGCACGGGTCAGTCCTGCCTTGCGACGTTATGAACTTCGGCAACTCTATCATGTCAGATAAGACGAAGGGTCTCGTTGATCCACTGACGCCTGTTGCCCGCTGCAAGTTGGCTGGCCCATTGCCAAACCGGGATACCTGGCTACCTGTGTAACCGCTGGCTAACCGATCGTTGCAGCTGCCGATGCCGCGAGCGTCACTTTGCTCCTAGACATGGCAGTGCGATGCCGAAGGCACTGCGTAGCAGTACGCAATCGCCGTAGTACGCAATCGCCGTAGGGTGCGTTCCCTAATGTGGCTCCTACTGCTCCAGCGATCGATTTTGGGGAACGCACCATGCCCATTGATTGAAGCTGTGGTCTAAATTTGATCGCCGATCTTGTAGTACGGGGCCTGGTGATGCTCACACAAATGATACTGAATTGCCAGATATTGGAGTTCACTACTGGCTAGATGCAGGAACGAGGCTGAAATACATTTTGAAAGTCTGGGTTGAGGATTAAAGAGCTTGCGAATTAGTAGTCAGGGTGGGCGTTTGCTCACCTTGCTTTTTCATGCGGTAATATGGAATGAGATGGTGAAAGACTGAGACTATAGCTATGACGCTCGCATCTAATGGAAAAACTGATATCATTCGTACAGAGCGAGGACTGACGATCGCAGGAACCCGCATCACCCTCTACGATGTGATGGATTATGTGACTGCTCAATATCCACCTAAGTTCATTCAGGGATTATTTGATCTGACGGAAGAGCAAATTAACACTGCCCTGGCTTATATTGAGGCTCATCGTGCGGATGTGGAAGCTGAGTACCAGCAAGTTCTCAAAGAAGCTGAAGAACTCCGACAATATTATGAAGAGCAAAATCGTGAGCGAGTTGCCCGTATTGCTGCGCAACCACCTAAGCCAGGCTCCGAGGCTGCTTGGGAAAAGCTTCGAGTGGCTAAGGCAAAGCGTGAGTCGAAAGTATGATTTTTTTGATTGATCACAATCTCAAAGGTCATGCCTTGGTTTTCTTTGGTGCGATCGCAACTCAGGGCTGGCTTGATATCGTCCCGATGCAGTTCGTCACCTTTGCAGAGATGGATTTGTCGATCAACAGTGATGACAGGACGGTTTGGCGACTTGCTCAAGAGAATCAGATGATTTTGCTTACCGCTAATCACAGTATGGAAGGGAAAGATTCCCTAGAGCAGGTCCTGCGTGAAGAAAATACCTCAGAGTCATTGCCTGTGATCACCGTTAGCAATGCTGATCGGCTTTTGAATGATTCGGAATATCGAGGTCGGTGTGTTGAAAGTCTTGTTGAAATTGTGCTTGATATTGATACCTATCGAGGCGCAAGGCGAATATTCATTCCGTGACGCGGCGAATGCTAGGGCCGTTGAAGTCTATCTGTAGGGACACGGCATAACGGGGTCTTTATACTGAATCGGTTTTTAATAGCATGATTAACTGCCAATCCAACTTGAAAAACCCGCTCTCTTCTCCCCCACTGCTGTAACAAAAAACAACTATCTCCCGATAGCGATCGCTAAAGGTCGAATAATTGTAAATTTTTGTCAATGGGTGCGGTCAGATCGAAGAATCATCGCTAGGATGAGCCTAATTGTCAGGAATTTAGTTAAACAAGGTTTTTGGCAATAGGCTAATCTGGCTAACACGCTTTTGGGGTTGATATAGGGAAAAGTTCTAGCGATCACGCCTATCTCTTGGTATGATATATTTATAGTTCCATATCTCTGGACAAAAATTTTTAAATTTATAAAAGTTGATCTAAATTCCGTGATTACTATCTATCAATTAAAGCCAGCTTTTCAAAAGATATTGAGTCCGCTAGTCAAGCAACTAGCGAAACAAGGAATCACGGCGAATCAAATTACCACATCTGCTGCTGTCTTATCAGTATTGATGGGAATAGCAATTGTCCTTTGGCATTGTCAGCGCTGGCTACTGTTGCTGATGCCTTTGGTACTTTTTATGCGAATTGCACTGAATGCGATTGATGGGATGTTAGCCAGAGACTACAACCAGAAAACATCGTTAGGTACTATCTTAAATGAACTAGGAGATGTAATTTCTGATACTGCCCTCTACCTTCCCTTTGCCTTAATACCAGGAGTTTCTAGTATTTTGGTTGTCCCAATTGTCTTACTGTCAATCATCAGTGAAATGACTGGAGTTCTCGGGGTTACAGTGAGTGGAAAAAGACAATATCAAGGGCCAATGGGCAAAAGTGATCGTGCTTTTTTATTTGGTATAATTGCTTTATTATTAGGATTAGGATTGACAGCAGGAAAGTGGTTAGATTATATTTGGATTACCACAATCTTACTGCTATTTTCGACAATTATCAATCGGGCTTACAGCAGCTTAAAGGAATTAGAGTATCATGGTTTGGACGAAGCCAGCAATTAATGTTATCTGGGGGTTAGCAGGGGTATTTATCCTATTAATACTAGCGACTCTCATAATTCAGCTTCTCTCCCTAACTTTGCCAGAGAGAAATTATACAGAACTGAAGCAACGAGTCAAATCTTGGTGGGCAATTACCCTTCTTTTCTCAACTTCTCTCATCCTCAGTCCTGGAATAGCTGTGATCTTTTTTGGTTTTGTCAGTTTTCTGGCCCTGAAAGAATATTTATCTCTAATTCCGACACGGCGGGCAGACCGTCGCGTCTTGTTTTGGGCTTATTTAGCAATCATCTTACAATATTACTGGATTTACAGTCGGTGGTACGGAATGTTTTTAGTATTTATCCCAGTTTATATGTTCCTTATCTTGCCGATGCGGATGGTAATTTTAGGAGAAATACACGGTTTTCTCAAGGCAATAGGAACTCTACATTGGGGATTGATGCTGACAGTATTTAGCATCAGTCACGTCGCCTATTTATTAAGGCTACCACCCGCAGGTAATCCCATAGCTGGCGGTGCTGGATTGTTACTGTATCTTTTATTTTTGACGGCTCTGAATGATATTTCCCAGTACTTGTGGGGAAAAAGTTTGGGAAGACATAAAGTTTTACCGACAGTTAGCCCCAACAAAACCTGGGAAGGCTTGCTAGGAGGGATAATAACGACAATAGTATTGGCAGTAATTTTGGCTCCTTGGTTAACTCCGTTTAATTTAACTCACGCATTCTGGCTGGGGTTACTATTGGGAATTGCCGGTTTTATTGGTGATGTTACTGTATCGGCTCTGAAGCGAGACTTAGGAGTTAAAGACAGCGGTAATCTCTTACCAGGACACGGTGGTATTCTTGATCGTATTGACAGTTTAACTTATACTGCTCCCCTATTTTTCCATTTTACTGTTTACTTTTATTTCCGGGGGATGTTAGCTTGAATAAGTTACTGCGATTGTTGTTTTTTGGTTGCGTGGTTAGACTGATTGTCTTGGTCATTATCGGACTAAGAATCAGTCACAAAGAGAGGCTACCAAAATCGGGACCAGCGATAATTGTTGCCAACCACAACAGCCATCTCGATACCCTGGTATTGATGACACTCTTTCCCTTAAGGTTATTAGACAAATTGCGTCCAGTAGCGGCGGCGGACTATTGGTTAAAGAATCCCTGGCTGACTTGGTTTTCTCTAAATATTATTGGTATCATTCCCTTAAGACGCGAAATGGGGAATGTTCGCGAGCATCCTCTAGACAGTTGTTCTCAGGCATTAGTGCGGAGAGAAATTCTGCTAATCTATCCTGAAGGCTCTCGCGGCAATCCTGAATCTTTAACTAGCTTTAAGAGTGGCATTGCCCATCTAGCGAAACGGCATCCAGAAATCCCCATCTATCCAATTTTCTTGCATGGTTTAGGCAAGACACTTCCCAAAGGTGAAGCTTTATTAGTCCCTTTCTTTTGTGATGTTTGGCTTGGTAATCCTCTCCATTGGACTGGCAATAAACAAAGCTTTATGGATTTGTTAAATCAGTCAATACAAGAGTTGGCATCATCAGGAAATTTTTCTGCTTGGCAATAAAAAAGTTCTTGATTTTTCTTGATTAAACGAAGGAATTAACCATGAATTCTCAAACCTTACCTAGCTATGATTCACTAAGTCGTCCGCTGCCAATTTGGCATCCTAAAGCCATCTACTACAGCCTTGTAAGATTGCTGTTTCAAACCATCGGGCAACTTTCAGACGGAATTCGTCTGGGCTTGAAATACGGCTTTGATTCAGGAGTCATGTTAGAGTATGTTTATCGCAATCGTCCCAGCGGCATTACCTGGTTTGGCAAGATAATTGACCGTGTTTATCTCGACTCCCAGGGATGGCAGGGAATACGTCAACGTGGGGAAATTCTGAAAAGCGTATTGCGTCAAGTTATCCAAGATAATTTTGAGCAAGGGGTAACAACTAACCTCCTCGATGTTGCTTGTGGTGGTGGCCGCTATGACTTGGAAGTTTTGCTAGATTTTTCGGGTGGTGCAGTGAATGCTTTATTGCGAGATTACAAGGCAGAAAATGTGCAAAAAGCGCAAGAATTAGCTCTCCACCTTGGCGTATCAGCAACTATCGAACAAGCTGACGCTTTTAACGATGACGACTTAAACCGGGTCTTACCACCGCCTAATTTAATTGTCGTCTCGGGACTCCACGAAATATTACCAGATAATGAGTTAATTCGTCAGCATTTCCAGCAATTATATCGTCTTCTTGAACCAGGCGGGACGCTCATTTTTACCATTCAACCCTACCACCCCCAATTAGAGTTTATTGCCAGGGTATTAAATTCTCATACAGGTAAACCTTGGGTGATGCGCCTGAGACCGCTAGAATTAACCGAAGCATGGGCAACTGATGCGGGTTTTCAAGATTTCCAGGTACAGATGGATAACTTTAATATTTTCGGGGTCGTCAAAGCGAGAAAGTGAAGTCAGCGAAAACTCATTTTGTAACTATTCAGGTCTAGGGGTTGACAAAGAGAGAAAAATCAGCAGTGGGGATAAGAGAGACAACCGTATTCAAGGGGTGATGGACAGAGGCCAAAGCCTGACGGAAGAAAGTTAAAACCGAACGGCCTTGGGCGCGACAAGACTGAATCACGGTCAATAAACGGGCAGTATCAACAAAGCCACTGAAGGAGCGAGAACCACCAGCTATCTTGCGCTTAGTTACTCCCAAACGCAGAGAACGCTCGGCTCGGTTATGATCGGGAGAGACTTGAGGATGCTCGAGGAAATACCACCACTGATGGGACTTGTCCAGCAAGGATTTCAGCAATAAACCTGCAGCATAACCCGCCTGGGGTCGCCACACAGCTAAAGCTTGCTCTAACCGCAGCGATCGCCGATCTTGTAGGGTGCGTTCCCTAATGCAAGTCCCACTGCTCCAGCGATCGATTTTGGGGAACGCACCATGCCCATTGATTGAAACTGTGGGTTTAAGTGCGATGCCGCTCTTGTGGGACCAGTTGGGGAATGTTAGCGAAGATTCCCAATGTTTAGGTTAAAATAGAGGGGCAAAAGTTGCAACAAGATCAATCCTATGACAGTCCGACAACCCCGCTATAGCAAAGAAGAATTTGCCCAGCGTGGCGATCTGATTTATCAAACTCAAATACGTCCACAAGTCGAATTGGGTAATCAGGGCAAAATTGTAGCAATTGACCTTGAAACTGGCGACTTTGAAATTGATGCGCGTGAAATATCTGCTTGCAATAGACTCGAAGCCCGTCACCCAGATGCTCAAATCTGGATTGTTCGAGTCGGTTCTCGCTATGTTCGCCGATTTGGTGGACGGACAAAGAGATTAGTATGATCGCCGGAATCGTTAACGCGGATTTTGAGGCGATTATTTCACTTTCGATCTTGTGACTCTGAAGGAAATATTTACGCGCAAGATGCGATCGTTGATACAGGTTTTAATGGTTGGCTTTCATTGCCACCAGACCTAATCGATCAGCTAAACCTAAAATGGAAAAGACGAGGACGTGCTATTCTTGGTGATGGTAGCGAATGCGTTTTTAATGTCTATGAAGCTCTCGTAATTTGGGATGGAGATTATCTGACTATCCCAATTGATGAAGCTGATTCCGAACCTCTAGTGGGAATGTCATCGAAAATTTTGGGTCTGAAACCCCGTCGTTCTACGACGGCTTTACTGTTAAATATTAGAACATTTACGAAATATATGCTAAAATATGAGACATGGAAAAAGCCTATTCTTACCGATTTTACCCGACACCAGAACAAGAGTCGCTATTGCGGCGCACTTTGGGATGTGTAAGATTGGTTTACAATAAAGCTCTCCACGAACGAACACAAGCTTGGTACGAAAAGCAAGAAAGAGTAGGCTACGCTCAAACTTCTTCAATGTTGACCGATTGGAAAAAGCAAGAAGAATTAGACTTTCTCAATGAAGTAAGCTGTGTACCCTTACAACAAGGGTTAAGACATTTACAAACAGCTTTTACTAACTTCTTTGCTGGTCGTACTAAGTATCCTAACTTTAAGAAAAAACATCAGGGAGGAAGTGCCGAATTTACCAAATCAGCCTTTAAATTTAAAGACAAACAAATCTATTTAGCCAAATGCACAGAACCTTTACCTATTCGATGGTCAAGACAAATCCCAGAAAGCTGTGAACCAAGCACAGTAACGGTCAGATTACATCCTTCTGGACGTTGGCATATCTCAATAAGATTTGATGACCCAACAATTAAGCCATTACCAGTAACAGATAAAGCCATCGGAATTGACTTAGGAATTAGTAGCCTTGTGATTACCAGCGATGGTGACAAAGTATCTAATCCCAAGCATTTTAAAAAGCATTATCGGAGACTGCGAAAAGCACAAAAAAATCTTTCTAGAAAACAGAAAGGGTCAAAAAATCGGGAAAAAGCGAGAATCAAAGTAGCCAGAATTCACGCTCGAATCACCGACAGCAGAAAAGACCATTTACACAAGCTAACCACTCAATTAGTTCGTGAAAACCAAACGATTGTGGTTGAGAATTTAGCCGTCAAGAATATGGTCAAAAACCCCAAGTTATCTCAGGCAATATCTGATGTAAGCTGGGGAGAAATCACTCGACAATTAGCCTATAAATGCCGTTGGTATGGAAGAAATTACATCGAAATAGATAGATGGTTTCCTAGCTCTAAAAGATGTAGTAATTGCGGGCATATTGCTGAGAAAATGCCGTTAAATGTTCGAGAATGGGACTGTCCAGACTGTGGGACTCACCATGACCGAGATATTAACGCCAGTAAAAATATTTTGGCCGCAGGGCTTGCGGTGTCAGTCTGTAGAGCGACCATAAGACCAGAACAGAGTAAATCTGGGGCGGCAGGTGCGAAAAACCTTCGGGACCCCAAGCAGAAACCTAAATCGTGAGGTTTGGGAATCACCGTCCGTTCACGGCGGTGAGGATGTCAATAATGGAAGGCTATCAACTCACGGTTCAAGTATTTGAAGAAGGCAGCGTAGAAATCCGTAAAGTAACTGCCATCTAACACTGCGTTGGAGACGACTTCACCAAAAATACCGACAAAAATTACAGGTTATCTGCGGCGGCTCAACTAGACCGTTATACTGAATCAGTTTTTAATAGTATGATTAACTGCCAATCCAACTTGAAAAACCCGCTCCCTTCTCCCCCACTGCTGTAACAAAAAACAACTATCCCCCGATAGCGATCGCTAAAGGTCGAATAATTGTAAATTGTTGTCAAGGGGTGCGGTCAGATCGAAGAATCATCGCTAGAATGAGCCTAATTGTCAGGAATTTAGTTAAACAAGGTTTTTGGCAATAGGCTAATCTGGCTAACAGGCTTTTGGGAGTGATATAGGGAAAAGTTCTGGCAATCGCGCCTAAATGGAGTGTTATACAGAAAGTTTCCACATATTGTTACTTTCAAGAGTGTTATAGAGAAAGTTGACCTATAATATGTAGTTGGGCTGCTTCGTTTTTTGGTTGTGGCTGTCCTTGAAGATGATTTGTTAGAACCACAAAGTTTTCGTTATTGAGATTTTTTATGCAATCCGGTCTCCGCAGTGGAAAGCTTACAAAATGGAAAGATGAGCGTGGATTTGGTTTTATTCAACCCGTTGATGGGAGTCAAGAAGTTTTTTTGCATATTTCTGAAGTTAAAGATGCAACCCGTCGTCCACAAGAAAACGACACGATTTATTACCACTGCATAGTTGACTCAGATGGCAAAGTTCGAGCTTACAACGCATTTATTCTGGGAGCAAGAAACAAGTCAGAACCTTCAAGTAGTCGAACTAAACCCTCTGATGCCATCATTTCAAGCTTTCCGATAGTTGAGGTAGTTCTGTTGTCGCTTCTGCCTTTGTTTGGAGCTATTCATTTTACATGGACGACACGCAATCCCATTCCACTGATTCTTTATCCCGTAATGAGTTTAGTGACTTACGCTCTATACGCAGATGATAAATCTCGTGCTAAACGAAAGGATTGGCGAACTTCTGAACAAACGCTACATCTGTGTGAACTTGCAGGTGGATGGTTGGGCGGGTTTATTGCCCAGCGAATATTGCGCCATAAAGGTCAGAAAAAGTCTTATTGGGACTTAAACGATCAACAAGAGTATAATAGAGTATAATCGTTAAAGAGTAAGCACTTTACGTTGAAAAATCGGCGATGAAAGAGACAACCCCAGCTGCGATGCCTCCCTGCTTTGACCGATGGTGTCGGCGGTTTGACAATTGCTTCAAAAACGAAGCGCA
>NZ_JACJSW010000212.1:0-13248 GCF_014698375.1 Microcystis flos-aquae FACHB-1344
TGTCAACATATCAGCTATGTACACTGGTTTAGGAAAATTGTCTATTCAATCTGAAAAATGGCGTTCTGGGGTTGTCATGTTCTTAAATGTAAAGTTTTGTTACGAGATTCAACATTTCTGGCTCCAACTGTACCGATAGGCGCAATTCCACCATCGGTTAAGGGAATATCTTCCGTTAGTTGAATATCATCAAATAATTTAAACTTACTCATTTTTATTACCCTAAATTTTTATTGATTGAAACTAGAAGGTACTGCTGTTATTTCAGTTAACAGTTAACAGTTATCAGTGACTATCGCCTACTGTCTCTAATATAGCTTCTAGGTCTAAACCAAGAAACCCCCGATATCAGGATAACGTAAAGTTCAATCTCCTTTATTGCTGCATGAGTTCGGCAGTTTCATCTAAGGATTCCCATTCTTCTTAAGTGATGAGAATATAACTGTGATTTTCCCAAATTATTGCCACTCCATTGGGTTCTTTTGAAGTTTATTTTGGCTTTTCCGAGATCATGGTGTAAAATGTTCTATGAACGGTTAAATACTAGGAGATATTACTGAACTGAGAATATTTGGGCTATGCGGAAATAGCCCGGAGAGGTGGGAGAGATTTGCCTCGTGCAGTGTAGTCTTCGATAAGGAGATCTAGAACTTCAAGGGTGTTTTCCTCCTCTAGATTTTGTAGTTCTTGCAGGGCGTTTTGGACTAATTCTATTATGGCAGCCGATAGTAACTGGGGTTGTTGCTAGACTGGTGGCTCTTGACAAAAGATCATGTTAGTTATTTTTCTGATGAAGATTATTAGTCACCTTTTCATGTACTATGGATCTATGGCAATATTTTTGAAGGATCACGAGTGATGCAATCCCTAATGCTCAGAGTTAAAACTGCTTGGAGAAGTAAAAAAATAAGGGTAATTATATCGCTCCTATTGCTTTTTATCTTGATGCCAATTTTTCTTTATGCTTGTTTTAGTGATCTTCCTAACCAATCATCGGAGCAACGGCCAGGAACCCTTTTGGTTTGGTATCCAGAAGAGGGCAATTTAACTGAAGTAGTAGGTCTCGGTTTGCAAGAGTTTGAAAAATTAAATCCGCAAGTGACAATTCTTGAACAAGCTATTCCTGTTGATGAGATACCCGAACGTTTTTTTAAACAATCTCAAAGCGGATTGGGTGCGAGTGTTATTCTAATTTTTTCGAGAAATATACCCAGATTAGTATCCCAAGGAGTACTGGGGGAAATTGACCAGAACAATCTAGATTTATCTATTTATTATCCCCCGACGCTGAAACAAGTTAGCTATCAAGGAAAAATCTATGGCATTCCCTTAGGTTCCCGTACAAATGTACTGTGTTATAATCAAAAAAAATTACAAGTTAGTCCCGATCCAGCGCTGAAGCAACCTCCCACCAGTTTAGGGGGATTAGTGGAACGTGCGCGCAAAGGCTATTCTGTGGGGATGGTGTCCTCTTTTGAAGATACTTTTTGGGGAATGGCAATTTTTGGCGGCTATTTGTGGGATGATCAGGGTCGGCTGCAACCTCGCTTAGATGGTTGGGCAAAATGGCTAGAATGGCTAAAATTTGCCTCGTCACAGCCTAATTTTATCCTCAATCGTCAACGGGAATTACTTCATGATGCCTTTGCTAGAGGCCGCTTAACCTATTATGTGTGTAATTCTGTGGAAATTGCCGATTTAAAAAACAGCCTACAAGATGATCTCAGAGTCGCTTTACTTCCCCAAGAAACTCAGGGTAAAGCAGCACCAATTCTCTATACACGGGTGATGGTATTTAATCGCAATAATAGTGATAATGAAAATAGTTTGGGGTTAGCTTTAGGAAAATTTCTCTCTAATCCCGAACAACAATTACAAGCAATCATCCAAACAGAAAGTTTTATTCCCACTAATCGACGGGTGCAGATCGAAGGAAATTTACTACCGCTCGAATCGGTATTATTACAACAATCTCAAAATGCCGTGGCAGTACCTCTGGATGATTGGGAAAAGTTGAATAAAATTTTAGAAGAAGGAGAATTTTGGTATGAAAGAGCGATCGCTGGTGAAATATCTTCCTCAGCAGCAGCCCAAAAACTGACACTTTATATTCAATCAGGTCTCGATCAGGAAGTCAGGAAAATAAATTAATTATGAACAACAATATCCCCTCTCTTTCGGAAATAATTGCTAACCAATTATTATTTTTAGGACGCAGGAATGTTCAAAGTCAATTAGCGATCATTTTTCTGTCTTTAATTCTTGCTTGGTTATTATCAAAATGGTTATGGTCTTACTTAGAAAAAAGATTTACTCCCGTCACCAGTTTGATCCATAGTGATCAAAAATTAACCGTCCGTCAATATTTTGCTATCCTGATACATTTTCTTAATTTTCCAGTTATTAGTCTAATTTTACTTGACTTAAAGTATCTAATTTTTTTCAGTCAAAACTGGACAAGAGGAATGATTAATTTATCCATACAATTAATATTTTTTTATTTGATTTATCGTTGTTTATTAGCTGGATTATACGCTAGGTTTTCCGTCAATACAATTAAATATTATCATGGTCGGCTTTTAGCACCTTTATTGGTATTATTCCTCCTGAGAAATATTATTGGTGTTTACAATAATATTCAAGAAATTGCCCAAGTATCTCCCTTCAATTTATTCAATAGTCCGATCACATTGAGAAGCATATTTATTTTGATAATAGCTCCCTATTTTCTGGTAATTATTGTTGTTCTTATAGAGAGTATAATTCTGAGCATTACTAATTTAAATCAGCAAGCGAGTCGCGGTGAAATTGAAGCAACTTTACTGTTAGGACGTTATTTTTTCATTGTCTTAGGTTTTATTATCATCTTGGGTTATGTGGGAGTTAATGCAACGGCAATAGCGGCAATTACTGGCGGTTTATCGGTGGGTATTGGTTTCGGTATGCAGCAAGTGGTAAGTAATTTCATTAGCGGTATTTTACTATTATTTGAAAAAGTTCTCAAACCCGGTGATATCATTAATATTGAAGGACAGACTTCTCAGGTAAAAAAGCTAGGTATTCGAGCGACAACAGTGCAAATTCTTACAGACAATTCCGAAAAAATTATTCCCAATCAAAAGTTTTTTACTGAGGATGTCACCACCTACACGGGTAGTGATAACTTGATTTATTGTTCAGTTGTTATCGGAGTTGGTTATAATTCTAACGCCCAACAGGTGATGAATTTATTGCTAGACATTGCCGCTCAACATCTTCACATACTTAAAAACCCCGAACCAGTAGCCTTTTTTCTGAATTTTGATCATTCTAGTTTAAACTTTGAATTAAAGTTCTGGTTGGATGATGTCAACAGGAAAAAGCGAGTAATTAGTGATATTAATTGTGTTATTCTTGATAGGTTTACTCAACAGGGTATCGAGATTCCCTTCCCGCAGCAAGATATTCACATTCGCAATAATTAGCAATTTATCCCAGTCAAAAATATTATCGGATTATTTTCATCTGAAAATATATCACTTTCACTTATTAAATGTATGTATTTATAGCGTTTCCTAAGCTAGTGAGGTACACCTATTTTTCTTCCCTTTTGCCTTCTGCCTCTTGCATGAGTGCCTAAAACCCATAACTTTTGTACCTCAGCAGACTGAAAAACGCTATATTGTTTTTTTTTATTAATGGCTTATATCTTGACATAAAAACAATTTTAATATACTATCATGGTAGAGATAGTATATTCAGAAATCCTCAATAATCTAGAATCAAAATCTCCCAGATTAATCTATCGATTTTAACAGGAAAATATCGAGGTTTTGCTCATGATTTTTCGTCCTACTTGGCTCGGCACTTTATCGCTTGCCCTTGCCTTAAATTGGCCCCTTAGTGCCTCAGAAACCTGCGTCCCGATACCTTTGATCGGTGGTCAAGGAAACCAAGTAACCAAGACCGTTTCTCAACCGACCGTTCCCAGTGTGTTCGGTGTCGATATCACTCGCAATAACTGGAATACCGATTGGGCGGTTCCGAGCGATCGCAGCTGGCAAAAATTCGTGGCCACTATATCCTCGGATGAGGGTGGTTCCTTCGATATCCAGATGTACCTCAAGTACAGCGATCAAACCACGGGACAGTTTTTTAACCAACAAGATGTACGGATCGACCCGGGTAAACCCCTGACTATTACCGCCACACCGGAACCCAACGATGAACCCTATCAAGTCAATCTTTTTATCGGTGGTGTCAACCATTTCGGCAAGACCTACACGGTAACCGTTGTCGGCTGCTACCGCTAGATCGTTTTTTTAATAGTGAGGAGTGAAAAATTATGGGATTCTCGCCATGCCGCCTGCTGATCTGGACTTTGTTCGGTTTATCGTTTCCCGTCCCCAGTGTTCTTGCCGAAGCGATAGATGACGGGAAAGCGATCGCTCCCGTGACCGTTGCCCCTTCCTTCTGCGAGGGTTTTACCCCCTTGACCAATAGGGTCGCCCCCTTGCTATTCGAGGGGGAAACCCGAACCGAGGAATTACCCGACAGTGCCTGTGCCAAGGAGCTGGCGGGAGTAGGAGCGCCCGTTTTGCCAGCCTCTCCCCTCACAGAACCCACCCCGGCTGCGACCCCGATCGCACCGGAAAATCCCGCTCCCCAGGGCCAAGAGGATCGAGGTTGGCAGATTAAATTTCAGCCCTACGCGACCATTCCGATCAGTACCTACGGAACCGCAACGGCCCGGGGACGTACCGTCAGCTATCATCTCGATCTCGGGGAAGTGTTACAATCGCTCCGGGTGACCGGTAGCGCGCGCGTGGAAGCCTGGAACGGTCGTTTCGGTTTGATTTTCGACGGTTATTACGCCAGCTTGAGAAACGTGATCGACCGGCAGAAGACAAGGGTTCGACAGCCGAATTTTATCGACTCCTTGAATTGGTTGCTGAGTCGGGATGCCAGCCAGAGAATTCAAAAAGCGATCAATGGACTCGAAGGCATCTCCCAGTCGGTCGATCGGATACAAGGATTAAAAGAAGAGGGGAGCTTTCAAGAGGCAGGAGACAAAATTCGAGCGTTACGACAGGATATCGCCCTAAAAACCGAACAATTAAGCCAATTACCAGCGGCGGCCGAAGAAGTGCGCGATCAGATACGGCAGGAAGTCGCCCTTCGGGAGGAACAGTTACAGGAACTGGAAACGGCGATCAATAACGCTCGGCAACGTTTTCAGCAAGAGATCGTTCCGAAAATCGAGCAGGCGCAGGAACTGAAGACGACCCTCGCAGAAATTCGACAGGAGGTGCAGCAAGAGGTCGAGCGAAAAGCCGAGCGCTTAAACGAATTTAAACAGGCTCTTGACAGCCTTCAAGGACAATTGGCCGAACGCCAGAATACTTTACAAGAAATGGTCGTAAAAATTCAGACTCTCCCCGACGTGGATATAGGTGAGATTCGGGATAATATCGATATTCGAGATCTCCGGGATTTAGAGCAGAAAATAGCAGAATTACCCCGCGATCCTGCCTTTAGCGATCGGCTAGGAAATTTAAAGGATTTTCAAGAAAAGCTCTCGCAAATACAGGAAGCACTGGCTAGAGGGCAGGAAAAAATTCAAGAATTGCGGGGGTTAAAAGATAGCGAACCCCTGCAACAACTGCAAGCGAAGATTCAAGAGTTACGGGAGCTAAAAGATAGGGAACCCCTACAACAACTACAAGGGAAGATTGAGGAGTTGCGGCAGACTAAAGATAGCGAAATCCTCCAACAATTGCAAGCAAAAGTTCAGGAGCTACAGCAGTTAAAAGATAGCGAACCCCTGCAACAACTGCAAGCGAAACTCCAAGAGTTACGGGGGTTAAAAGATAGCGAACCCCTGCAACGACTCGAACAAGAAATTCAGAACGCCCGAGAATCGCTCGAACAACTAGAACAAACAATGCAACAGGTACAAGAATTCGCCGACAATCGCCAATTACAGCAACTCGAAGCGGATTCGGAAACAAACCTACAATTCGATCAGGGCATCTACGATTTCGCCGTCAGTTACCATATCGGCGCTCCGATCAGCCACGAACTGCCCGAAAAACCCTCTAATCGCTCTTTTCCCTTAATTTGGTTCCAGCCCTATGCGGGCCTTCGTCTCAATAGTATTAGTATCGATATCGAGCAAACGCTTACCGTACAACTATCCAGTCCCCTCGTCAACTTCAGCCAAACTTTCCAACAAACCTTCAGTCAGGGGAGAACTTGGTTTGAACCGCTCCTCGGCGGTAAATTTGGGGTACAGGTGTCCGATCCGATCACTTTCTGGATTCGGGGAGACGCTTCCGGTTTCGGGCTGGCCGGCGATACAGATCTAAGCTGGAACCTCCTGTTTGGAGTCGATTGCTGGGTGAATCGCCAAATTTCCCTGCAATTCGCCTATCGTTTCTACGGGATCGAGTATAAAAACGGTAGTGGCGATAACGCGTTCGGTTTTACGCAAAACTTTAACGGACCCTTTCTCGCCGCCACTTTTCACTTTTAACTTAGTGTCAGCATTCATCCCTCGCGCTTAGCGCGATGGGACGGGGCTTTTAAAGGACCCAAGTAATTCGCCCCAGGGTTCCCCTCATGAATGCTGACCAGTATACAGACAATTCCTCAAAAACTATGTTATCATAGTTATAGTTTCTTGATAACTCTTATGTACAAAGCGTACAAATTCAGACTTAAGCCTAATACCGAGCAAGAAATAGCCTTAGCAAAAAGCTTTGGTTGTTGTCGTTGGTTTTGGAATTATTCCCTGAATTTATGCCAAGAAACCTATAAAACCACGGGAAAAGGACTGACACGAAACTATATTCAAGGACTATTGCCCAGTCTCAAAAAAGAATATGAGTGGTTGACAGATGCTTATTCTCAGTGTTTACAGGTTGTTGCTTTGAACTTATCGCAAGCTTATCAAAATTTCTTTGAGAAACGGGCGAGATTACCAAGATTCAAATCTAAACATGGTAAACAATCAATTAGCTATCCAGCTAATGTTAAATTTGAAGGTGACTACCTCAAATTACCGGGTAAAGTTGGATTAGTTTATTGTGTTCGTCATCGGGAATTTGCAGGAACAATTAAAACTGTTACTATTTCAAAAAACCCAGACGGTAAATACTACGCTTCTATTTTAGTTGATGATGGATTAGAGTCCCTTGAGACATCAACGGATGGAAAAGCGATAGGAATTGATTTAGGACTGAATCATTTTGCTATTACCAGCAATGGTAGTAAATATGATAATCCTAAACATTTAGCTAAACATCAACGCAATCTAAAAAGGAAACAACAAAAGCTATTGCGTAAAAAGGAGGGAAGTAACAACCGTCAAAAAGCTAGAGGTAAAGTAGCTAAAGTTCACTCTAAAATCTCAAGATGTCGTGAGGATTTTCTCCACAAGCTATCCCGTAAGATAGTTAACGAAAACCAAGTTATTGCGGTAGAAAATCTCAATGTTAAAGCCATGGTACGCAATCATAATTTAGCTAAGGCTATTAGTGATTGTAGTTGGGGAATGTTTTGTACAATGCTCAAATACAAGGCAGAATGGCAAGGAAAAACCTATATCGAAGTTGATAGGTTTTTCCCTAGTTCTAAAACTTGTCATGTCTGTCTGAATCAAGTGGGTAGTTTATCCCTTGATGTTAGAATATGGACTTGTGTGCATTGCAAAACAATCCATGATCGTGACATAAATGCGGCAATAAATATTCGAGATGAAAGATTACGGATATTGTCGTTAGGAAAAGCGCGATACTGCCTATAGAGGGGATATAAGACCAAAATCTGGGCGTAAGTCCGTCTTGAGGCAATCCCCCGTGAAATAGGAAGCTCTCAACGACCTTGAGAGTAGTTCACTTATTGTCATCTACCCTAACTAAAAATCCCATGATTATTCCCCGTTTACAAAATCGTTTTCCCAGAAATAATTCCACCCGTCGGCTGCGAGCTTTTCTCCTAGGTCTTTTCGCTGTGGGTATGACCGCTTTACCCCTAAAAGCCGCTGAAGAAATTGAATTTGTCTATACTCCCCTCGTCTTTTCTGTATCGGTAGCATCCCTAGAAACCTTTGCTAAAGAAGGAAAGATTGATGCTAATTTAAAAAGATTTCTTGCCAGAACAACTCCCGAAGCAAGAGAGAAGTTTCGTGAGGCTTTATTAACAAAGATTGACATCGATCCTATTTTACTATCTCGTTTTTTTAATAGTGTGATGGGTGCTGATATGCTCTATCGTTTGGGCAAAGGCATCACCATTGAAGGGGGAATTAATGGTAAATATGCCCTGCGGGGTGCGATTGTTAGTGCCGCTTTTGATCCGGGGGGATTAACCCTTTTAAATGTCCTGAAAAAATTCCCCAATAATATACAGTTACAGGGGGAAGAAATCCTCGGATTAGCTAAAACCATCGATTATGCGGTTTATGTGGCGGAAATATTTATCAAAGATATGCGCCTCTGGACAGCCGAGGAAGCCGCTGCCGTTAAACCAGCGATTAATTATGCCAGTTTACCCGATTTGCGTCAGCGCGGTAGCTTTCAGGTAAAAAAAGAAGTTTGGAACCTAACCGATAGCAGTCGCAATCGCAGTTTATATGTGAATGTTTATATCCCGCAAACTTTCCGAGACGGTAAAACACCTGTAATTATTTTTTCCCACGGATTAGCCTCGCGACCAGAAGATTATGCCCAAGCAATTGAACATCTAGCTTCCTACGGATTTTTAGTAGCGGCACCGCAACACCCCGGCAGTGATACCCAATACCTACAAGGAATGTTAGGGGGGTATTATCGCAATATTTTTGATGGCAATGAGTTTATTAATCGACCCAAAGATATTAGCTTTGTCATCGATGAATTAGCCAGACGAAATGCTAGTCAATTTCAAGGTAAACTTAACCTCACTAATGTGGGAGTAGCGGGTCATTCCTTCGGGGGTTATACATCTCTAGCTGTTGCCGGCGCACAAATTGATTTTGATAATCTCGCCCAAGATTGTAATCGTCCTTACTCCGGGATTAATATCGCTATTTTACTGGAATGTCGCGCCCTAGAATTGCCTAGACAGGTCTATAATTTTCGCGATGAACGAGTCACGGCTGTCTTTGCGGCTAATCCCGTTAACCGCAGTATTTTTGGGGAAAAAGGTTTAAGTAAAATCTCGATTCCTGTCCTCTTGGGTTCAGGAAGTTATGACCCAGCAGCTAATCCGATTTTTGAACAGGCGATTCCTTTTACTTGGTTAAAAACGCCGGATAAATATCTGGCCATGGTGGAGGGACAAGCTCATGTAAATTTTACAGAATTGGATGCAGGAATGCAAAAAACCCTCGAGTCTGTGGTCGCTATCACTTTACCCGATCAAAATTTAATCGAGAATTATGCGGGAGCTTTATTGGTGGCTTTTTTTGAAGTTTATATTGCTGATAATGAAAAGTTTCGTCCTTTTCTTCTGTCTAGTTATGCAGAATATCTCAGTCAGGGACAAAAGTTTAAATTAGACTTTATTACTGCCGCTTCTGACCAGAAGTTATCTCAATTAATTGAGAAATTGCGAGTACATAGGCAATAGTAAAACGTAGGGTGCGTTAGACGGCAAAAATTCCTGTTTTGACTTGAAGGTAACAATCCGTCCTAACGCACCACCTATCATCAACTAAGTAAAACCTAGGGTGCGTTAGACGGCAAAAATTCCTGTTTTGACTTGAAGGTAACAATCCGTCCTAACGCACCACCTATCATCAACTAAGTAGCTGGTTACAATTAAAGATAAAATACAAAAAACCAGAAGCCTGTCCCACTATCTAACAGTTAATTGAGATTACTTACTTATTAAGTGTCAAGTTCGTTGTTTTCTTTTCACTGATGACTGATGACTGATGACTGATAACGGAAAAATCTCCCCACTGCCCATCTGCAAAAAAGATTCTTTGGAGTTGTATAATCTCTAAAGGATTAGCGTACTCAAGAAAAAAATTATTTCATGCTCAGGAAAATTAGACTATCATACTTTGGCTTAATTTTAGGCAGTATTTTAACGGTTATCGGGATTATCGGTTATGCCCAAGGTAACGCCACGGTCAATTTAGCGGGGTTTTTCTACGGATTACCGTTATTATTGGGAGGTTTAGCCCTAAAAGCTTCAGAAATCAAACCTATACCCTTCAGTCAACCCACTAGCCCCGAAATCTTGCAATTGCGCCAACAACAGGCTACTGTCACCCAAACCAAACTTCGCAACGATGTCACCCGCTATCGCTACGGACAGGAAGTGCATCTGGATGAAGCCCTAGAAAAGCTGGGATTAAGCCCCACGGACGAGGAAAGACCGACTTTAGTGGCAATTCGTGAAACTGCTGTTGATTCCGCCTATTGTCTCACCCTAGAATTTGAATCGCCCCTTTTACCCCTAGAAAAGTGGCTGGCAAAACAAGAAAAAATCGAAAGATACTTTGGACCGGGAATTAGAGCCGAAATTAAGCAAGTTGATGAGGAAAAAATTGATTTAGCCCTAATTACTATTCCTAACGCCTAAATGCTCACGCCTATTCAGTATGGCTTCTTGGCAATTGCTGCCGTGGCTGCCGGCTTAATTAATGCTCTTGCCGGTGGCGGTAGTCTGATTACTTTTCCGACGCTGATGGCGGTGGGTATCCCACCGGTAATGGCAAATGTGACTAATACCGTCGCTTTATGCCCGGGTTATCTGGGGGCAACTCTCGCCCAAAAAAAAGACCTGCACGGGCAACAAAAACGGATTCAGTTATTGCTACCATCGGCAGTTATTGGCGGCATTATCGGTGGTATTTTGCTGTTAAATAGCAGCGATCAAGTGTTTGACCGCCTGATTCCTTTTCTGATTCTTTTAGCGGCGGCTTTATTGGCTTTTCAAGATACTTTACGCTCTTGGTTGCAGCGGCGACAGGGGGACAAAAAGGGCAATATACCGGAAATTTGGGCGTTTTTACCCATCACTCTCGCTTCAATTTATGGTGGTTATTTTGGAGCGGGTTTAGGTGTGATCGAGTTGGCAATTTTGGGCTTATTTCTCAAGGATAATCTCACGAGATTAAATGCTTTAAAACAGTTGCTTTCTTTGGTGGTTAACGTGGCGGCATCTTGGTTTTTTCTCTTTTCTAATCAGGTATATTGGTCGGCGGCGATAGTGGTAGCAATTGGCTCTTTAATTGGGGGTTTATTGGGGGGAAAACTAGCTAGAATTATCTCTCCTAGTTATCTGCGCTGGACTGTGGTAATTCTGAGTATTATTACCGCTACAGTTTATTTTCTTCGTTAACAAGATGTTTGTCAATCAGGTGTTTTATTGATGGAGATTGATAGATTTTTTCCTAGTTCTCAAACCTGTTCTAATTGTCTCTATCATACCAAATCCGCCAGGTGGGCGTAAGTCTATCTTCAGGCATTCCCCCGTGAGTTCAGAAGCCCCGACAATCTCGCCCAGCGGGTAGTTCACCCTAAAAAGATTGTCCCACTTCTAAGACTTTCGTTTGCCCGTTGCGAGACAAAATAACCTGTTGACTACCAACTTCCACTAAAGTCCAACCGTTGATAAATTCCCCCGGAGAAATACGCATAGTTATCCCCTTATTATCAAATAAAGCTGAAGATCGATCGCCTAAATCCATCACCCCCACCAGGGTATTTTTCACCTGATTATTAGTGGGAATAACCGCTGCCAACGGCCGATTCACTTGGGGGGCAGCCGGTAATGGTGGCGCGGAAATGTCGGGATTTGCGGGTGTAACCGGGGCAATTTTGGCAGCAGTTTCAGGGGTTTGGGGATAAACGGGAACGTAAATTCTTTCTATGATCTGGGGAGTATTATTAACCGGTAAATTAGCGGGGGGTGGTGGTGGAACCCTGGCTACCGGAGAAGGGTTATTTTGGGGATCAGGATCAGGATCGGGGGATGAAGTTTGACCTTGGCGATCGATAATAGCCAGGGATGATTGCAGATAGGCGATAAATTTTTGCTCTTCCTGGGAAATCGTGCCATTTTGAGAGACAGGCGCATTTTTTTGACTGATTAGCCATGCCACCACCCAACCTAGATAGACGCAAGCAATGACAAAAATAACTTTATCTAGGGGCATTCTCGGATTTTCTTCATGGCCCGCTGCCATATTTTTTGCACTCCTCGATCGCTGCTGTCGTTTCGATTTTAACAGGATAGCGCATTGCCAAAAACAATTTTTAAATTTCCCCAAATCCCCCTAGGGGGGATATAGTAGAGAAAGAATGATGTATCTTAATATAAGTGAAGTTTTGTAACAATTCTGAAATCCTTTGCTCAACTCTACCCTAGTCCCCAGCAATCCCGATCGCCTGAAACCCCTAGTCCCTAACTGGGAAAAATGTCAATCCGTCTTTTGGACAGCAGCATTTCTGGTATCAGTCCCCGTGTTCCTGCAAGCGCCCCTAGTGCGCTACTATCCCGAAATTAGCCTAGGTTTAACCGTTTTCTGGGTCGGGTTAGGGATTTGGCTGCTCAAACAAGCAAAAATCAGTCTTTGGGGAGATTTACTTTTGGGCTTTAGTTGGAGTTGGTTAGCAGGTTCTCTATACTGGGGTTGGTGGCGTTGGGAACCCTTGATCCATATTCCCATGGAAGCGATCGGGCTGCCCTTTGTTCTCTGGGGATTATACAAAGGTCGCCGCAAAGTGGGCAATCTTTTCTATCTTGGTTCTTTGTTAGGAACCGCCATCACCGATGTATATTTCTATCTAACGGGACTAATTCCCTACTGGCGACAATTAATGACCGTGGAACTAGCTCCCAACCTAGTATCGCCGATATTTGATAACGCCTTGGCCCAAATTCAGACCCCCTGGGGCATCAGTTGGGCGATTGTGCTGCTCAACCTGCTCCTAGCGATCGGTATCTATCCTTTGCAAAAACGGGTATGCCATTGGTGGGCATTTAGCGGAGCCGTATTGAGTACAATTTTAGTCGATGGTTTATTTTGGATTACCGCTTCTCTGGCCTAAGGGTTTTCCGGTTCTTCGTTACTTGGTTTGGTATGGTTCAATAGGGTGGCATAAATCGACTAAATCCTTATCTGGTAAGAGACTTAATTGATTAGTTCGCTCTATATCTGGACTTCCCCGTTGACAAAAAGCCATAACCTGTGCTGTAGAAGGGATTAAAAGAATTTCTGATGCCCCGTTACTGGGTACAAATCAGGGAAACTCCCAATAAATCTAACGC
>NZ_JACJSW010000213.1:0-19524 GCF_014698375.1 Microcystis flos-aquae FACHB-1344
GAAACTCTTGCATAAATAGCAACTTTATTTTCACGCACTGAACGGTCATCTTCAAAAATAATAATTGTTCCTGTGGGAAGACGTTCTCCTTGTAACTGCCCTCGATTCCACATTCTCCAAGCAGTGTCATAACTGATCCCTTTTTTCTTAGCATAATCTGATAGTTTCATGTGAACTGCAATGTAAACTTGTACTAACCATATTAGCAGTTGTTTGCAGTCATTTGCATATATTTTTTACAAAACTTTACAATACCCCCCTGATTTTTTAGGGCTGCCCGGCCAGTTCCGACTCTAATTTGGCCAGAATCTGGGGTTTAAGTTGCTCGAGTTTCCGTTTTAACATCCGCTTGCTAATTTGCGGGCTGCCCACTGAGGCTAATTGACTATCTCTCACCCATTGCTGCAAAATTTGGCATTGATTGGCGGGAATATTAGCGGTGATCACATTTTCACAGATCGGGCTGCCTTCGAGGGGGAAAAATAAAATCCAGTATTGACCGGCTTCGGCGAGGGTTTTGGTCATTTTTTGACCTTGGGGGGTTTTTAAGTCCAAATAACAGGGCAACCAGCGGGGTCCCCATTGACGATGATAGAGGACAGTAATCCAGAGAATCATCGGGTGGGGTGCGGGTAAAAAGAGGAATTGATTATAACGGACACTAGCAACCCGGACGGCGATATCTTCTCGATCCAACATTACCCATAAACCTGGAAGAACGCCGTCAGCAGCCCGGAGGCAGCATGAGAAGACAATTTTTTGGCGCGGTTTATCCTCGGGCCAACTGGACTTGAGACAGATATCCCTCGCATTAGCAGCAGAAACAATGGTTTGATTTAAATCATCAAGGGTTTTGATTTTGCTGGTGTAATCGTCGGTTTTTTTGACTATTTCATTTTTGACTGGGGGTTCAAGTCGTTCGAGACGTTGTAGTATATCTGTAACACTTGACGGGCGATCGCTGGGTGCTTTGGCCAAGCAGCGCAGGATTAACTGTTCTAATTCTGGCGGTAATTGCAAGCTAGAATTAAAGGAACGGGGTTCGGCGTAGTGGTGAGCCTCATACCAACTGCCAAAGGAGGGATTATCGGGAAAAACGGGCGTTTCTCCCGTGAGCATCTCGTACATCATAATCCCAAAACTGTAGATATCGGAACGATGATCGAGTTCTTTACCTTCCATCTGTTCTGGGGAACAATAGGCTAAGGTTCCCATAAACGATTGGGTTTGGGATTCTCCCGATTGGATGAGTTTAGCGATGCCAAAATCAAGAATTTTCACCAATTCCCCTAATCCTGAGTCCTGAATCACCATAATATTGCTTGGTTTGATGTCCCGGTGAATAATCGGACACATCTCCCCTTGGAAGATAATACCCTTATGGGCGCATTCCAGGCCGAAACAAATCTGACGGGTGAGATTGAGAAAGCGCGGGAGGGGCAGCGGCTGATGTTTGATGATTCCACTCATGCTCTCCCCCTGCAAAAATTCCATGACGTAGAAGGGGACTTCCTTGTCATCTACACCATAATCACGAACTTTAACAATATGAAGACTTTTTTCGCCTAAAAGTGCCGAAATAGTCGCCTCTCGCTCGAAGCGCTCACGCATTCTTTGGCTGAGGAGAGTTTGCGAGAGTAATTTCACGGCGACGGTTACGCCACCTAATAGTTTATCTTCTGCTCGATATACTTGTCCCATGGCGCCGCTACCGATCAACTCGACCAGTTGGTATCGATTGGCAAGTAAGCTCCGATGTCTAGATTCTGCCGACATAGCTAGGCTACTGTGTTAATTATAGTGAGTCTGGTGGAGAGAGTTTTGGTTCTTCGTTACTTGCTATGGTTCGAGCAGGGGGCATAAATCGACTAAATCCTTATCTGGCAAGAGACTTAATTGATTAGCTCGTTCTAGATCGAAAACAATTGGCAAAAATCGCAGCCATGTCTTTCTATATAAGGGTTTCATCCCTTATAACCCCCGTCCATCACATAACACAAACCGAAGAACCTTTTTTTCGGGCTAAAAGCATCATTTTTAACATATATTTTCAGGCATTTTTAGTCATTGCCCCTTGCATAATTAATTTTTGGGGGTTGAAAAAATGAAAAAACTAAGTATAAAGTACCACAAAATCTCTAAATAGACAATTTGATTGATTATTATGACCACTGACTCCTGCCTACTGACTCCTAAACCACCACTACAGGAAACTCCCTAACCCCCGTAAAACTTTTTTGCCGAAAGTGACCGATCTGGGTAATAATTCTTTAATAAAGATTTGTAAACTTGAAAATGATTATCCTTTCGCAGTGCTAGAGATTTAATGAGACGACTAATTGCGATCGAAAAAGCTCTGCTCATCGGTCATATCGTATCGATGGCTTTTGGACTAGCGGGATTGTTGCTAGTCTTGCCCCATCCCGAATTTGTGGCCAATTTACCGGATTTTGGCAAAACCGCCTTTGCTTGGTCAATGGCCGGGGGGGGTGTGGTGTATATGGTGTTAGGAATGGCAGCGGTGGCTGTTTATGCCTATCGGACTCTAGGAGTGTGGCACTGGTTAGGATTCATGGTTCCCGCTATCAGTTTATCCCTTTGTAGCGAACTTTTGGGAACCAGTACCGGCTTTCCTTTCGGTCATTATCGTTATCTTTCGGGCCTAGGTTACAAAATTGCGGGTTTAGTACCCTTTACTATCCCCCTATCTTGGTTTTATCTCGGTTTTAGTGCCTATATCATCGCTCGTGTTGGTTTATCCACTCTTGCTATACCCCAATGGCTACAAAATCTAGGAGCGATCGCTATCGGGGCGGTATTATTAACTTCATGGGATTTTGTCCTAGATCCGGCCATGAGTCAAACTACCATGCCCTTCTGGATTTGGGAACAACCGGGGGCCTTCTTTGGGATGCCCTATGAAAATTTTGCCGGTTGGTTCGGTACAGGCTGTGTTTTTATGACGGTAGCCACTTTAATCTGGCAAGTGCAACCAGTGAAACTGCCAAGTCAAGATGTAACCCTACCTTTTGTGATGTATTTAGGTAATTTTGGCTTTGCTACGGTCATGAGTATGGGTGCTGGTATTTATCCGCCGATTTTCTTAGGATTACTCACCGGTATTCTGCCTTTAATACTCCTCTATAATCGCGCCAAGGCTGTTGCTTCCGGGCAAACAGTGGCAACCAGCGAAGTAACAACCCTAAAAATCCCCGTTGTGTCGGTGAGAGGAGCCAAATAAGTTGTTAACTGAGATAATTCTCGGTGCATTCTGCCTGGGGCTACTGCTGTCTCAGGCTGTTGCCTTTTTTATCCTTCTTTCCCGTCTGCTAAAAGGGGCGCGTCGTCGTCCTCCCCTGACTCCCCAACCCCCCACCCCGGAGATGTTAGGGACAGTAAGCGTGATTGTGCCGACGTTAAACGAAGTGGCCAGGATTGACGGTTGTTTACGGGGATTGAGTCAACAGAGTTACGAAGTGCGAGAAATTCTGATTGTCGATAGCAATTCCCAAGATGGTACGCGGGAAAAAGTCAAAGAGATAGCGGCAAAAGACCCCCGCTTTCGCTTGAAAACCGATTATCCTTTGCCTCCCGATTGGGTAGGTCGTCCCTGGGCGTTACACAATGGTTTTTTGTTTAGTTCCCCTAAAAGTGACTGGATTTTGGGCATTGATGCCGATACGCAACCCCAAGCAAATTTAGTCGCTAGTTTAGTTAAAGCTGCGATCGCAGAAGGTTACGATTTAGTTTCCCTGTCGCCGCAATTTATCCTCTCCTATCCGGGAGAATGGTGGTTACAGCCAGCTTTATTGATGACTTTGCTCTATCGCTTTGATGCGGCCGGAGTGCGCGAGCAAGATACCGAAAGAGTGATGGCCAATGGTCAATGTTTTCTCTGTCGGCGGTCAGTTTTAGCGGCTTTAGACGGTTATAGCGGGGCAAAAGGTTCTTTTTGCGATGATGTCACCCTGGCCCGTCTAGCGGCAACGAAAGGCTATCGGGTGGGATTTCTCGATGGGGCGAAGTTAATTCGCGTGCGGATGTACGAAGGACTCAAGGAAACTTGGCGCGAATGGGGCAGATCCCTTGACCTCAAAGATGCCTCCTATCAGGGGCAATTATGGGGCGATTTAGCTTTATTAGCTCTTACTCAGGGATTACCGATAATTATCACCCCTTTACTGCTCACAGCTTTGATTTTTGGCTACAATTTCCTGAGTTTAAAAATTGTCTTGACTTTAAACCTGCTGCTGTTATTGATTCGCTTTGCCCTTTTATTGGCCGTCTCTCCTAGCTACTATCGGGGCGAAAAAGTCAATCTATCTTCAGGATTATTTTGGCTATCTCCCCTAGCGGATCCGCTGGCAGTTATCCGCATTTTTATCTCTGCTTTTACCCGTCCCCAAAGTTGGCGCGGTCGATTGTATCAGTGAATTGGAAAATAAACATTGGGTGTATGAGGCTCCCCTAACGGTAGATTGATTCATGAATCAATCTACTATGAGAGCAAAAACCTGTACTCCCCTACTCCCTAGCTTACCTCATAAGCCATTAAGAGTAGCAAAAAAAAGAATTAGATTCGGAGAATGAATCAGCCCCAGTATTAAGGGTAGGGTTGATTCATGAATCAACCCTAGAAAGCAGGGGGAGATCGAAGGCAAAATCTATCTTCTATGTAATTAGAACCACTTACTTAGAACACCCTTAATTATACTAGCCTTTTCACTTAAAACCGAGGAATATGATTAAAAAGATGACGCATGACCACAAACTCCCAACAAAATAACGAATAGCCATAACCCTGACGCTCCACCGTCCTCATCTGAGCTTGTAAACCCTTTAAGGAAAAATCAGGATTCCAACCCGCATATAAACCCACCCCCACCGGCACATACCTGGAAGCTGTCGCCAGTCCCGATCCCGAAAGACTTGCCGCCACCTGATTGGGAGTTTTCCGATAGATCTGTAGGACCACCTCATCCACAATCCCTTGACGCACCCAAGCCAACCAATTTTGATTATATTTATTCACCGCAAAAGAGTGAGGATTAGGCGAAAGACTCACCACCAACTTGGGATTAATCGCCTTGACATGATCGTGCAACTTGCGGGTTAAATTCGTTAAAGCTTGACTTTTATTACCAAAAACACGCGGAACTGCCCAATGATCATCTAACTGAATCCCCGCCAAATCTTTTTCTTTTAAAATATCTTCCATATTGCCCAAAAGATAGGCTTGCACCTGCGGATTCGCCGGATCTAACCAGACATTGGTTTCCACCACCGTCTTCCCTGCGGGCGTTTTTAATAGCCAATCCGGATGCTTTTTGGCAATGGGATCATTAGGGGATAACATCAAACCATACTCAAACCAAGCAAATGGTTTCAAACCCTGCCGTAAAGACTCCTTAACCGCTGCCCTCCAGGGATTGCTCAACGGCGGCACAAACAACCAATTCGTCGGACGTTGGGAAGTCGGATAAAGCGTTCCCCTCAACCCATAAACACTAAAATACACCCGGTCATAACCCGATCGCGAAAGATGATTTAACACCTCATCTAAGGACGTAGTGTGATGTAACAATATCGTGCCAATATTGGTTAACCAAACCCCCTTCATCTGCTCATTTTCCACTGCCTTTCGGGGAGCCGCTCGGTGAGTAACCAACAACAAAAAAGCCACTCCAGCAACAATCCCAAACCTCTTTAGGTACTTGCTAAACTTAACCATGATTGCCGATTAATCCCACCAAGATATTTGATAATAGCATTATTGTAGTCCGATTTTTGATATTCAGTTCCTCATCAGCAGGCCTTAAATAGGGCTTGCGGCAAAAATTAGGGGCGAAGCATTCGGATAGGAAATCTACGGTTTCAGCGATAGGTTATCGCCCGAATGCTTCGCCCCTACAGGACTCAAAACCTTGCACCTGTTTCGCAAGAAAAGCCCAAAACCCTTGCCTCGCCTACATTTCACATTTATTCAGCAAGCCCTATTTCGTTAGTTTAAGTTTATCAGGGTGATCAGACTAAATCTGGTTATTAAAAACTGATTATCAGTGAACTAAAAAATAGATACCTGGTGTATTAGGCTGCCCTAACACACCCAGAAAAGATTTTAGGGAAAATTAACCGACGACACAGAGAATATCCGATGCGTGACTAGCGGTATTCACTTTGTCATCCACATGGCTAATTTTGCCTTCTGCATCGATGATATAGGTGACGCGCTTAGAATAGCCACCCCCATCGACGTCATAAGCTTTGGTGATAGCACCATCGGTATCTACGAGCAATTGGAAGGGTAAACCGTATTTTTCTTTAAATTGTGCATGGGAACCCTGGTCATCCCTGCTCACCCCGAAGACTACTATTTCCTTGTCTTGGTATTGTTCGTAGTTATCCCGGAAGCTTTGCGCTTGCTTGGTGCAGCCGGGGGTATCATCTTTGGGATAGAAGTATAAAACTACGACTTTACCTTGAAAATCCGACAGGGAAACGGTTTTTCCAGTATCGTCGGTGGTGGTAAAGTTCGGTGCGATTGTTCCAACGGTTAAAGCCATAACTCCGATTCCTTTACAAAAGTTAATCTATATTGATCATAAGGGATGAGGGTCAAAAACAGGGAGAGGGGAGAAGAAGTCAGAGCATTTGTACTGAATTTCCTGATCAGTTTAAATGCAGTACAACTGAGAAGACGAACAACAAACCTTTAGAATTTGTCTTAGGATAATATTTGTCAGCTAAGAGGGGGATAATATGGGGACATTCTGGTTAAAAGTGAGAACTTTTGGGCAAAATATCTTAATTGGTTGGGGTTTAGTGCTATTAATCGGTTTTTATCACAGTATCAGCGCTAAATCTACCTCATTGATGATTGTTTATCCTCCCGATAATCATCAAACCACGGCCGCTAGAATCTTTTTTATTGGCTCTGCTCCTCCATCGGGTCAAGTTTTGCTCAATAATCAACCGATTCAACGCAGTGCTAAAGGATATTTTGCCCCTAGTTTTCCCCTAGAAGTTGGCGAAAATAATTTCACTATTCGCTATCAAAACCAAACTATTAATCGTCAAATAATTCGTCTAGATACTCAAGCAGTTATTCCCCAAGGATTAGCTTTTGCTGATAACTCTCTCAGTCCTGCTGTCCATAGGACGAGGTTAGTGGGGGAATGGATTTGTTTTAGTGCGATTGCCACTCCCCAAGCTCAGGTTTCTGTGCAGTTAGGAGATAAAATTCTGCCTCTTTTACCCCAACCTCAAACCACAAAACTGCCTAGTAATGCCGCAGTTTTAACTAATCTTAATCAAGCGAATTCCGAGGATAAAACTGGTTACTATCGAGGTTGTCAGCAGTTTAAGCAAGAGGCTAACTTAGGAAAACCTATTTTTACAGCACAATTAAATAATCGCTCGATTAGCCAACAAGGTCAAGGAGAAATTAACATTATTAGCGATCAAAATTTACCGGTGATTGAAATTATAGTTGCGGAAGGGGTAGCGCGCACGGGGCCGGGTAGTGATTATTCCCGTTTAACTCCTTTACCCCAAGGTACGAAAGCGAGAGTCACTGGGAAAGAAGGGGATTGGTTACGGTTAGATTATGGTGGTTGGATTTTAGAGCGAGAAACCCGTTTAATAGTTAATGAAGTCCTAGATAATGCTAATATTCGCGGTCTCTCTTCTCGAAGTATCAATCAAGCAACGGAAATTATTTTTCCCCTCTCCCATCCTGTACCCATCGCCGTGGCACAAGAGGATGATAAATTTATTTTGACCCTTTATAATACCATTGCCCAAACCGATACAATTTTTCTAGTGGATAATCCTTTAATCAGACGTTTAGATTGGCGACAAATTAACCCGACTACGATAGAATACACTTTTAACCTTAACCAAAAACAACAGTGGGGTTATAGTCTTCGTTACCCGGGGACAAATTTAATCTTAACCCTGCGTCATCCCCCGGAAAAAAGTGATAATTTACAGGGCAAAGTTATTTTATTAGATCCCGGACACGGAGGTAAAGAAACCGGTGCTGTCGGTCCGACGGGTTACACAGAAAAAGAGATTAATTTGCTTATGTCTAAATTAATTAAACGGGAGTTAGAAAAATTGGGGGCAACAGTTTATTTAACCAGAGAAACGGACATTGATTTATCCCTACCGGCACGGGTAGAGATGATTAATAATCTGCAACCAACCCTAGCAATATCAGTTCACTATAATGCTTTACCTGATGATGGAGATGCCTTAAATACTCAAGGAATTGGCATATTTTGGTATCATCCCCAAGCAGCGGATCTATCGGTTTTTCTCCACGATTATTTAACTAAAAATCTTAACCGTCCTTCCTATGGAGTATTTTGGAATAATTTAGCTTTAACTCGTCCCTATAGTAGTCCTTCATTGTTATTAGAGTTAGGATTTATGAGTAATCCTCAAGAATTTGAATGGATTACCGATACTCAGGCACAAAAACAATTAGCGCAAGTTTTAGCCGCCGGAATTAGCCAATGGTTTCAACAATCTGGGGTAATCGCTTCCAGTTAAGATTTAATGGCAAGCGGAGGGAGATAAGCTTAAATCTTTGTGAAAAACCAAGCCCTAGCTGAAAAGCCGGTGATAGGATTTTCTGGAGTCTTTATTGTAATCTGAGGAAATTAAATCAAGTTCATGGAAAAAATGTTACCAGTGAACAGCAATCGGACAAAATAACTGCTAGATTACAAGGTATAGTCCATCACTCTCTGGTAGATATTCAAACAGCGATCGCTCTGTGAGAAAAATCTCTGGATTAGCCAACAACTAAAGATAGTTTACCTGAAAATTTCCCAACAATTCACGCCCTTATAGACAACTTGCTCGCAGCCCCCCTTATTAAGGGGGGATTAAGGGGGGATCAAAACCACCTTATTAAGGGGGGATTAAGGGGGGATCAATTGCCCACCTCAAGGTTGGGGTGAGTGAATTAAATTCCACCCTCGTTATTATTCTTCTCTACCCATGACTAACTCTTTATATATCAGCACGACGGCAACGGGAAGCGGTAAAGCGTTAGTAGCTTTAGGAATTATTGACTTAATTCTCCGCAAAACTAATAAAGTTGCTTTTTTCCAGCCAATTGTTCTCGACTGTTCCCAAGGTCATCGGGACGAAGACATTGACTTAATCCTCAATTATTTTAAATTAGAACAAACCTACGAAGAGGCCTTTGGTTTATGTTATGACGAAGTTAAGGATTTATTGGTACAACAAAAATTTGATGAAATCATCGAAAGAATTATCAAAAAGTTTAAAAACTTAGAAAAAAAATATGATTTTATCCTCTGTGAAGGTTCCGATTATCTGCAAGAAAATTCCGCCTTTGAATTTGAACTAAATACAGAAATCGCCAAAAATCTCGGCCATCCCATCTTAATATTAGGTAATGCCTACCAGCGCAGTATCGAAGATGCCCTTAGTCCGATCCTGATTTCCTGCGACACCTACCAAGATAAAGGTTGTACGGTGATTGGGATTATTATCAATCAAGCTGAAGAGGAAAAAATAGGGGAATTACGGAAAACCCTGACTAAAATTTTTCCCCCCCAAGAATATGCTCTAGGAGTGATTCCCCACAATGCCAAACTGAGCAGCCCGCGAGTGGCAGAAATCGCCCAACAATTACAGGCAAAAGTTCTCTACGGACAGCAGAGATTAGACAGTTTAGCTAGTAACTTTCTGGTGGTGGCCATGCAGATGCAAAATGCCCTAGAGCGGTTAAAAGAAGATAGTTTAATTATCACCCCTTGGGATCGCGGCGATGTGATTATCGGGATGTTACAGGCCCACCAATCGGCCAATTATCCCCAATTAGCCGGTATAGTCTTAACAGCAGGTCATAACCTCAATCCTTCGATCGCCCGTTTAATTGAAGGTTTGCCCGATCCCTTACCGATTCTCTCCGTCACCACCGATACCTACACCACGGCCGAACGCATCCACCAAGTGCGGACCACCCTGACCTCGACCGACTACGATAAAATTAACCTCAGTCTGCAGCTTTTTCACAGTAACATCAATCTCGATCGCCTAGAAGCGCAAATTCACACTTTGCGGACCCAGGGGATTACCCCGAAGATGTTCACCTATAATCTCGTACAACAGGCCAAAGCGCAAAAACGGCACATCGTTTTGGCCGAGGGTACTGAACCGCGCATCCTCCAGGCAGCCACAGTTTTAATCGAACAGGATATCGTCGATTTAACCCTCTTGGGACAACCGGACGAGATCGAAATAGTGATTAAAAAACATGGTATCACTCTCGATCTCGATCGCCTGCAAATTATTAACCCCGTGGCTAGTCCCCATTTTGAAAGCTATGTGCAGACCCTCTACGAAGCGAGAAAAGCCAAGGGAATGAACCTCGATATGGCCCGGGATTATGCTCAGGATGTCTCCTATTTTGGCACTTTAATGGTGTATCAAGGCGATGCTGATGGTATGGTATCGGGGGCAGTGCATACAACTCAACACACGATTCGGCCTGCACTCCAGATTATCAAAACTAAGCCCGATTGTGCGATCGTCTCCTCGGTCTTTTTTATGTGTCTAGAGGATCGAGTCTTGGTCTATGGGGATTGTGCGGTGAATCCCGACCCCAGTGCCGAGGAATTAGCCGAAATCGCCCTATCTTCTGCCGAAACCGCCCAAAAATTCGGAATTGAACCGCGAATCGCCCTGCTTTCCTATTCTTCGGGTCAATCGGGCCAGGGAGAAGACGTGGAAAAAGTACGACGAGCGACCAAAATCGCTAGGGAAAAACGCCCCGATTTGAAGCTAGAAGGGCCGATTCAGTACGATGCGGCCGTGGATAAGGAAGTAGCTGCCCAAAAAATGCCGGGGTCAGAGGTGGCGGGCCAAGCGACGGTGTTTATTTTTCCTGACCTGAATACAGGTAATAATACTTATAAAGCCGTGCAGCGGGAAACGAAAGCTTTAGCGATTGGTCCAATCCTACAGGGATTAAAAAAACCCGTCAATGATCTCAGTCGCGGTTGTACCGTTCCCGATATTATCAATACGGTGGTAATCACGGCAATTCAATCCCAATCTTTTTGAGTTATAGTCATTTCATAGTTACTAATTCTGTACGCAAACGTCGCACTTTGAATCAGCTTTGTACGCTTTGACCCGTACAGGGCTAACTACAAGCCTCTCTATCGGATTCTTGCTAAATGCAACCTCTCCGACTACCTTTCTCCCTATATTTAACGAACCATTAATATCTGCTCCATAGAGATAACCTGACGAACTTCTAAACAATCCTCTTTTAACTCTCTTGCCCAAATATTTTTGGTTCTTCGTTACTTGGTATGGTTCGATAGGGGGGCATAAATCGACTAAATCCTTATCTGGCAAAAGACTCAATTGATTAGCTCGTTCTAGATAGAAAAAAATTGGCAAAAATCGAAGCAATGTCTTTCTATGTAAGGGTTTTATCCTTTATAACCCCCCTCCATTGCATAAGTAGTCGTGCAAAATTAATTTCCTAGTGAAGATAGGCAAGAGGCAAGGGGCAAGAGGCAAGAGGTGGTTAGATATGTGTAATTAATTTTGCTTAGGTACTTAACACAAACCGAAGAACCATATTTTTCTTGTTTGCCAATTGGTTCCAAATCTAAGAAACTACATTTAGACGTATAGCTTTCATTAGTCGTAATGACTTTTATTCCGACTAAAATTGCCTTGTAAGTTAGTTGTTCAATAAATCTTGAGTGAGGAATATTCACAAATGACTGATTATTTCTATCCCCAATATTAAGGTTTTGTTTCCAGCCTTGATTTTGACCAATAACTAAAAGGTTAATTTGATGAGCTAGTAATTTATCAATAATATATTTAGGGCTTGCTGAATAAATGTGAAATGTAGGCAAGGTAAGGGTTTTGTGGCTTTGTGGCGCGAATTAGCGAATTGTTTCTAAAAGTTCAACAGTATCTTGTCCAGTCTGTGTTTGAGAGAGTAAAACAGGAATTCCTAAGATAATAATAGATATAATCGTAACTATTTGAGGGCTTTTTAATAATTTCCATTCCCTAGATATAGGACTATTCTCTCCTGTAAAAAATGAACTTGCATCCCCTAAACCTGTCACAATCGCTACTATTAAGTATAACAAAAATATGAGCTTTTCCCAAGGCTTGAATTTTCTGAGAAAATAATCAAATTCATACTTAATAATTCTTGCAATAATTATTCGTTGTTGATCCTTCATCTAATTTCAAGTTTCTTTGACAATAAAAGGGACTGGATAAATCCTATCAATTCTAAATAAAACTGTTGTTTGACGATTTTCCCAAACTAATTTTTCAATGATAACATCTGCGTAGGCAACCCAATGTTCATTTACTAAAGGAATGGGAACATCAACAGGAATAATTCTATAATCTTCTTTGCTCCCTTGATACTGTTTAGATAATTCCAAACTTTCTGGATAACCTTGAGATGGTTTTAACTTTAAAATACTATTCACTTCACAGGGCATCCCCATAAATTTTACTTCTTTATTTTCTGAGCAGAGGGTGAGCTTTTCATAGCTCACCCTCAACCTTCATACTAACTCAAAACACCAGAAGGAATCCCTAAGATATCCTCAATTTTAGGTAAATCTTCTAGGGGAATTACCCGGCCTTCATCCTCAAAACCAGCGATTTCATTAAAGTTCAAATAGCGGTATAAATCGCCAGCAAAAGGATTAATTTTCTCGGTGACAATTGCGAGGTATTCCTCGACGGTGGGAATGCGTCCTAGCAGCGCACAAACCGCTGCTAATTCGGCGGAACCGAGATAGACTCGCGCATCTTTTCCCATGCGATTATTGAAGTTACGAGTCGAGGTAGAAAATACCGTTGCTCTGTCTTCAACCCGCGCTTGATTACCCATACAAAGGGAACATCCCGGCATCTCGGTACGCGCCCCAGAAGCGGCAAAAATGCCGTACATTCCCTCCTCGCGCAATTGTTTTTCATCCATGCGGGTGGGGGGACAAATCCACAGTTTAGCCTTAGCAACTCCTGCTCCTTCTAATATCTTAGCGGCGGCGCGATAATGACCGATATTAGTCATACAAGAACCGATGAACACCTCATCGATTTTATCCCCAGCGCATTCCGACATTAACTTGATATTATCGGGGTCATTGGGTGCGGCGACAATTGGTTCTTTAATCTCGCTTAAGTTGACGGTGATAATATCCGCATATTCGGCATCCTTATCTGCCTCCATCAGAACGGGATTAGCTAACCATTGTTCCATTTTTGCTACCCGACGTAGGATAGTTTTGGCATCACTATAACCCCGGGCCGCCATATTTTTTAACAGAGCCACATTAGAACGTAAATATTCCGCCACTGTCTCGGTACTTAACTTAATCGTACAACCGGCACAGGAACGTTCCGCCGTGGCATCGGTTAACTCAAAAGCCTGTTCTAATTTCAAATCCGGCAGCCCTTCCATCTCCATAATGCGACCGTTAAAAACATTTTTTTTGTTCTGTTTTTCCACGGTTAATTTGCCTTCTTGGATGGCAACGTAGGGAATAGCATTAACAATATCGCGCAGAGTTACACCTGGTTGTAATTCCCCCGTAAAACGCACTAAAACCGATTCCGGCATATCCAAAGGCATTACTCCCAAAGCGGCCGCAAATGCCACTAAACCCGACCCCGCAGGAAAGGAAATTCCCAGGGGAAAACGAGTATGAGAATCGCCTCCAGTCCCCACCGTATCCGGCAATAACATCCGATTTAACCAGGAGTGAATAATGCCATCTCCCGGACGTAAAGCCACCCCACCCCGGGTAGAGAAAAAGTCGGGTAATTGGTGATGAGTTTGAATATCAACCGGTTTGGGATAGGCTGCCGTGTGACAGAAACTCTGCATGACTAAATCGGCGCTAAAACCTAAACAGGCTAACTCTTTTAACTCGTCTCTGGTCATCGGACCGGTGGTATCCTGAGACCCTACCGTAGTCATAATTGGGTCACAGGAAGTACCCGGCCGCACCCCGGGTAAACCGCAAGCTTTGCCGACCATTTTTTGCGCTAGGGTGTAACCTTTACCCGTGTCACTAGGCATAGTGGGACGGGTAAATAGGGTACTAGCCTCAAGTCCCAAGGCGTGACGGGTTTTATCGGTGAGACTGCGACCGATTAAGAGGGGAATACGACCGCCGGCGCGCACTTCATCCAGAATTGTCTCAGGTTTGAGGCTAAAAGTGCTAATAGTTGCGCCCGCTTCGTTGGTGATTTTGCCTTCGTAGGGATAGATTTTAATCACATCCCCCGTGTTCATTTGGCTAACATCGCATTCAAGCGGTAAAGCGCCGGAATCCTCGGCCGTATTAAAGAAGATAGGGGCGATTTTACTGCCTAAAATATAGCCACCAGCACGTTTATTAGGCACAAAGGGAATATCATCGCCAATATGCCAGAGAACCGAGTTAATTGCCGATTTTCGGCTGGAACCAGTCCCGACCACATCCCCCACATAGGCGACCGGATGGCCTAATTTTTTCAATTCGGCAATGGTTTCTAAGGACCCGGGTTGACGGGTTTCTAACATTACCAAGGCATGAAGGGGAATATCAGGCCGGGTGGTGGCATGGGGAGCGGGAGATAGGTCATCTGTATTGGTTTCTCCCGGGACTTTGAAAACGGTGACGGTAATTTCTTTAGCAAGTTTCGGTTTAGCGATAAACCAAGCGCCATTGGCCCAAGCATCGATAACCTGTTTAGCATAGGGATTGGTGTCGGATAATTCCAAAACCTCGTTAAATGCGTCGAATACCAGCAGGGTTTTACTTAAAGCACTGGCACTGGCAGCGGCGATATTAATATCTCTGGATTTCAGCAGTTCAATCAGAGAATGAACGTTATAACCACCTACCATGGTTCCCAGTAAGCTAACCGCACCCTGAGCGGAGATAACGCTAGATTTTATTTCACCTTTGGCAATTCCTGTTAAAAATCCCGCTTTAACGTAGGCCGCTTCATCAACTCCGGGGGGAACACGGTCACGCAGCAGGGTCAGCAATTCTCCCCTGAGTTCTTCGGACGGATTTTTGAGCATTTCGCATAATTCCGCCGTTTGTTGAGCATTGAGGGGAAGGGGAGGGATACCTAATTTCGCTCGGTCGGCAACGTGTCGGTGATAGGCTTCTAACATAGGTCTATTGTCTCCTAGTCTTCACTTGTGACGGTTTCTTCCTAGGTTACTGGATTTTTGCTAGTCTCTGAATTTCTAGGTTAACGAGAGATGACTTTGCTGTTTGACTTCCATAAAATGAGAAAATAGCGATCGATTGACTATATTGAGGCTTAGATAATGGCTATCACCGATTCTGATCTAGATTTAGCACAATATATCGACCATTCTCTCCTCATCCCCACCGCCACCCGTGAACAATTAGAGGCTTACTGTCAACAGGCTGATCAATATCGTTTTCCCACCGTCTGCGTTTATCCCGCTGCCGTTAAGCAAGCTGTGCAGTTACTCCACGGCAAAAAAACTTTAGTTTCTACCGTGATTGGTTTTCCCGCAGGGGCCACTACCTCCGCAGTTAAACGTTATGAGGCTTTAGAAGCCGTAGATAATGGTGCTAAGGAGTTAGAGGTGGTTATTAATCTCGGTTGGCTAAAAGATGGGAAATCTGAGCAATTATTCCAAGAAATTGCTAGTATTTGTCAGGAAACCGGCCAGACAGTGAAAGCGATTCTGGAAACCTCGCAACTGACGGACACCGAGAAACGTTTAGCGGCGGAAATTTGCATGGATGCAGGAGTCAGTTACCTAAAAACCAGTACCGGCTGGTTTGGAGGTGCAACGGTTAGCGATGTCAAGTTTCTCAAGGAAATTAGCAAAGGCCGGGTAGGAATTAAAGCATCCGGCGGAATTCGCACCCTAGAACAAGCGATCACTCTTATCCGGGCCGGGGCCACCCGTCTGGGAACTTCCCGCGGTGTCGATTTAGTCCGTCAGCAAAAAGCTGCCTTTGAGGAGTAATACTAAATCCTGTTTAAAAGGTATAGGAAAGTGGGGAAGTGGGGAAGTGGGGAGAATAAATAAAAAATAATCTCCTGTCTCCTGAATCCTGTCTCCTGAATCCTGTCTCCTGAATCCTGTCTCCTGACAGCTAAAATGATGGCTGACATTCAATAAAAATAAGGAGGTTTATTTGTCGATAATTCGCTGTGGTAATCGAGAATTTAGAGATATTCAAGGGATTGTTTTTGATAAGGACGGTACGCTAGAGGATTCGCAGGCTTTCTGGTACGATCGAGCTATAGCCCGGGTACAAGCCATTGAATCGCGAATTCCGGGTTTAGAGTCTTTATTAACTAAAACTTTCGGTATTGGGGCAAATAGTCTCAATCCTGCTGGTTTAATGGCAGTGGGCAGCCGCAGAGATAATCATATCGTCGCTGCCGGTTGTATTGCTTCCACCGGCCGGGATTGGTTAACGGCAATGGCGATCGCAAAAGCGGCCTTCCAAGCGGCCGATGAAAAGGTTCCCCCCCGCTTAAATCCCCTCTATCCCCAATGTTTAGAAGTAATTCGTTATCTGCACGCGGCCGGTTTACAATTGGCGATTCTTTCCTCCGATACCACAGCACGAGTTGAGCAATTTGTCAAGGAAAATCACCTATTAAATTATATTAAAATTGCCCAGGGCTGCGATCGAGGTTTAAGTAAACCCGATCCCTTATTATTGCAAGAAACCTGTCAAGCTTTGGGGACCGCAGTGGACAAAACCCTGATGGTGGGGGACACTAGGGCCGATTGGGAAATGGCTAAACAGGCAAAATCAGCAGCTGCGATCGCAATTAGTTGGCAACCAGAAAACCATCAAGATTTACAATTAGCTGATGTGGTCATTAGAGAACTTACTGCCATCTCGGTTATCAGAGCCGAATTTTCAGTTCACTGATTACTGATTACTGTTTACTGTTCACTGAAAAACCCCACTTCCCCACTTCCCAATTCATAATTCCCTCTATGCTAACAATTGCCTTACCGAAGGGTGCTTTACTAAACGAAAGTATCCAAATATTTCAGAAAATTGGCTTAGATTTTAGTGCCTTTCTTGACTCAAAAAATCGCCAATTACAGATTACCGACCCCACTAACCAAGCGAAAGCGTTATTAGTCAGAGCCACAGATGTACCAGTTTATGTAGAATACGGTCAGGCACAATTAGGCATCGCCGGTTATGATGTTTTATCAGAAAAATCTCCCGATGTGGCTAATTTAATTGACCTAAAATTTGGTTACTGTCGGATGTCGGTAGCTGTCCCTGCTGATAGTCCCTATCAAAGTCCCTTAGATATTCCCCATCACGGTAAAGTTGCCTCAAAATTTGTCAATTGTGCTAAGGATTATTTTCGTCGTTTAGATATTCCCGTCGAGATTATACCTCTCTATGGTTCCGTAGAATTAGGCCCGATTACGGGGATGTCAGAAGCGATAGTTGACCTAGTTTCCACCGGTCGAACTTTACGCGAAAATGGTTTAGTAGAAATTGACGAATTATTTGCTAGTAGCGCTCGATTAATCGCTCATCCCCTCAGCTATAGACTAGATCGCGATCAGATTTATAACTGGGTAGAAAAGCTCAGAGAAGCAACTACATTAATGGCAAAAGTTTAAGGAAAATATAGGTTAGTTTGGGGCAGTATTTCCCCCTAACCTAATTGTTTTAAGAGTAAACCAATGAGCGCACCAGCCAGAATTAACCAAGTAGAATTAACCTGAAAACGGAGTAAAAGAATAGCGGAAATAATAGATAGAATGATAGCCAATAAATTAAAAGGTAAATTCCCGTAGGGTTGTAACCAAGTAGCTAGAGCTAAATTAAAAATTACCGCTACCATTAAAGCCACGGCACTAGCATTAATTGCATCTAAAAAAGCACCCGCCCAAGCGGATTGTCTCAGCTTAGGAATAAGAGGATTAAGTAATAAAACAAAGATAAAAGAAGGAAAGAAAATCGCTAGAGTAGCCACAATTGCCCCCGATACTCCTAATATTTGATAACCGATAAAAGTGGCTGTGGATAACACCGGTCCGGGGGTAAATTGACCCACAGCAATAGCATCTAATAATTGTTGCTGGGTTAACCATCCTTTCCCCTGCACTAAATCCCCTTCTAAAAAGGCAACTAACACATAACCACTACCAAATAAAACACTACCCACCTTGAGGAAAAATAGCCCTAATCCTGTTAATGTCGGTGGGATGTTGCTAGGAGTAGCAACCGCCGTCGCACCGCCTATTCCTGCCACAATCAGGGGGAAAGTAGCGAATTTTTTTAGGATAAACATCCCGATAATTCCGCCTAACAGTAAAGCGATAATTTCATTTAAACCTAAGATTAATAATCCGATAACTCCCAATCCGATGAAGAGTAATTGACGGGTTTTTAGTGCCTTTTTACCTAAGCGCCAGAGTGCCTGAAAAATCACCGCAATTACTACCGGTTTAATCCCCGCAAAAATCGGGGCCACATCGGGTAAAGTCCCGTAGGTAGTATAAATCCAAGCTAGAAAACCCGTAATTAACACCGCAGGAGTGATAAAACAAACCCCCGTGATTATTAAACCCGCTAAACCACCAAAAATATAACCGATATGAATGGCCATTTCCGTGGAATTAGGACCTGGAATCAGATTAGTTGCCCCCACCAAATCGAGAAATCGCTCCTTAGTCATCCAACCGCGACGCTTAACCACTTCTTCCTCCATTAAAGCGATATGGGCAGCCGGACCACCAAAACCGATAATGCCGATTTTGAGAAATAAAAGGGCAAGTTGTGAGAGATTGGGAGGCGATGAAGTTAGCATTTTCTGATTACCAATAGTTTTTCTAGAATTAAGTTTATATCCAAAAGAATAGGCTTAAGCTAAATTCTTAGCTAGATCTGGTCAATCCTAAAATCCCATAATTGCAAAAGTGTTTTACACAAACTCAATCATAAGTATTTAATACTCCCGTTCAAGTAAATTTGATACAAAAAAAGTTAAGAAAACTTTATAAATAATATTGATTAATTTGTCTATAATAAAGCCCATTAATGCCAACTGAAACCATAATAAACCATCAATAATAGTCAATTATTAAAATTGATTATTATCTATACCAAAGAAACTCTATGGACAGCTTGCCGCCCAAGACTAACCAGTTTTCAGATACTCAAGCGCCGGCAGCGAGTCCACTTTTAGTTAAAGATATCTTCCCCGGTTTAGGTAGCTCCTACCCCGGCAGTCTGACGGCATTATATAGCGTTTCCTGTTCGCAAGAGGTACATTGTCGATGGTGAAAAGCTTAATCAGCAAAGGTTTGACTGTGCCACACAGGTGTGAGAAACGCTATATAGTTTTACCAATAAATGTTAGAACAAAGATGTAGATGTAGGTTGCTCTAATGGGAAGTTTTGTGACGACAAGTAGCATTGATGATATTTATCGGGAATAATAGATTTA
>NZ_JACJSW010000214.1:0-20345 GCF_014698375.1 Microcystis flos-aquae FACHB-1344
AGGTTTTTCCTCTCACTTTCCCCTAATAATCCTCCTAAATATTGTCTGAAGCCGTTTTTTTGCGCTTCGTTTTTGAAGCAATTGTCAAACCGCCGACACCATCGGTCAAAGCATGGGGGCATCGCGGCTGGGGTTGTCTCTTTCATCGCCGATTTTTCAACGTAAAGTGCTTACTCTTTAACGATTATACTCTATTATACTCTTGTTGATCGTTTAAGTCCCACTATGACTAGACCAGGGGAGCAGAGAAGGGAGGGAGACCCTCCCTTTTATCGTTCCAGGGTTCTACCCTGGAACGATAAAAGACCATCCTGAAAAAGGATGGTCTTTTATAATAGTCAACTCGGATTCGTCTGCTTACTGGAAATTAAGCGACGATAGTAAAGTTGCTGGCATTTAAACCCAATGCCAAAGTGAGCGCCTTCTTAGAGGTCGCAATGCGAACAAGACCGGCGCCGAAGTTACCATCAGCATCATAGAACAACTCCCTGGTAGTTGTGTCGTAACCAAAGCAAACTATTGCCGTTTTTCTTTGATTCATTGGCTTTTTGTATAATTGGCATCACTGGCATGGGAAACCAATTTTTCTGCTGTTAGCCTGCGACGGCAGCTAAACTCTCCACCAATTCTATCTGTTTAGGTAAACAAATCGTTTTTAGATCATATCGGTCAATAATTGTTTTTCTAGCCCTTTGTCGAAGGGCTAACATTCGTTCAGAATGGTCGAAAACTCGGTCAACAGCAGCGGCAATTTGCTCTGGAGAGAAAAAATCCACCAATAGTCCATTTACTCCATCTTCGATTATTTCCTCAACTGGGGGAGTAGCCGAACCGACCACTAAACAGCCTGTACTCATCGCTTCTAACATCGACCAAGAGAGAACAAAAGGATAGGTTAAATAGACATGAACGCCCGAAACTCGCAGGACTGAAAGAAATTGCTCGTAGGGAATGCGACCTAAAAAATGCACCCTGCTTTTGTCGAGATTTTCTCCTAATTCCGCCAAATATTTCTGCTTATAGCTTTGACCATCGGGCAGCGGTTTCCCATAGCTAATTTCCTCACCCCCAACAATCAGAATCTGCGCTTGCGGCCGTCTTCGCAGGATTTCTGGCAGCGATCGCATAAAAGAATGAAAGCCTCGGTAAGGTTCGAGATTACGGTTAACAAAAGTAATTACCTCATCCTTAGGGGTGAGGGTCAAACCAGCTTGAGGGAGGATGAGGTTTTGGTCTGGTTGGGGGCAAACCACTTGAGTATCGATGCCATCATGGATAATACTCACTTTATCCCGATAGGCTGTTGGTATGTTCTGCCATTGCCAGTGAGTGGGACTGACTCCCCAATCACACAATTCTAGATTTAAAAGATTATTGGCATTTTTCATTCGCGCCCGACAGAGGGTCTCAAAACTTTGGTCGAGAAATTCTGGATCGAAATCTAAATCGGACTGGTGAGTATGATAATAAAATTCAATAAAAGCCAGGAGTTTGGCCTCCGGAAAAACCTCCTTGAGAAATAGCGATTCTCCCCAACCCGGGTGGGCGCAAATAACGTCGGGAACAAATCCTTGCTGACGCAACTGTAGACAAGCCCTGGCCGCTGCCTCTCCTCGTATTACTTTGGTTTCGGTCTCCGATACCCAGGGATGAATGTTGGGACTTGTCCCCCTTGAGAGACGATAACGAAAGACTTGCACCCCCGGCAAAGAAGGCTGCTTTTTTAGGGTCAGTGCCACCACTTGGTTACCGGACTTTGCCGCTAGAGCCGGGGCCAGATGTTTATATTGGGCGGGAAAGTTTTGGTGAACAAACAGGATCCGCATTTTGTCTAGTTATGACCTCAAGAGACTGTAGCTAGAGTAGCACATTAGTAACAGAAGACTTTTGTTAAGAAATCTTGATAATCATTAAGATCGAGCAATAGTTTACCCTTTCAGTTCGGTCCTGAAAACCTTATCCAGTCTATATCATCGTCCCTTGTCTCCTGCCCAGGTCCCGATAGCGGCAGACTCTTGACTTCTGGCTGTTTTTGTGCAAGGATGGGTTGTGGTGTGTTCTCTTTAATAGAGATTCAAAGAAAACGTTTTCTTCAAGGTGTTGAGGAGAGAAAATGAAAATTATCTTGGTTGACGGAGCGGCCGTTATAATCGGCTCCGCACTGATCCCCTTTGATCACAAGTGGGGGTCTGCGACAATAGGAACTAAGCAAGACAAGCAAAAAGTTGCTTGCCACACGGGGGAATCTCCGAGCGCAATCAAACGGCAGTTGAGGATAGATGGCAAGCCCTACAGCCATCCTCTGGCAACTACTAATCATCAAGCTAATCATCTGCAGCCCTGTGGACGATTAGCTTGTCCTGCTTGAAACTCAAGAGACGGGTGTGCTGAAACAGTTGTGTTTGGGAACGAACCTAGATAATTTCAGACATTAATTCCAATGTTTGTGATTAGGAGTTGCTCCGTATGCAATTGCGAAGGGAATCTATTTTGAGGTTACTTACCGGACAATAACCGACTCTTCTAAAAGTTACTCTAGAGTCTTCCTAGCTTTTGTTAAGAAAGATGGAGAAGATTGTGGTTTTGTTATCCTTACTTTTAATGGTAAGGATAAAACTTTTTGCCTGAGTTATGGTGCATTTCAGCAGTTTCAAGACCACAAAAATTAAGCCAAAAAAATTGCTGATTTTGTCACTTTTATGCTAAGGTGATTAGCGAAGATAGAAAATAGTTCACAACTATTAACTCAAATTAACCATCAGCTCAGAAAGGAAAAATATGGCTACAGTATTTGGAACGGTGGGTAATGACCTACTGAGAGGCACTCTTGAGGCAGATTGGTTTAATGGTCTGCAGGGCAACGATCAAATCAATTTGAGTGCGGACGATAATTTTGGAACGGACGGTAATGACACCGCCTACGGTGGTTACGGTTTTGACAATATTTTCGGTGGCAACGGTGATGACTTCCTCGTTGGGGGTGCGCCAGGGGCCGATGGCTTAGATGACGGCAGCAGTCAAGACGGCTCCGACTTTATCGATGGTGGTGGCGGTAACGACAATATACTCGGTGGTTTCGGTCAAGATACCCTCGCCGGTGATATGGGTAACGACACCCTCTACGGCCAAGGTGATAACGACACCGTTAATGGTGGCACTGGCGATGACTTCCTCTTTGGGGGTGATAGCACCTCCCTCGGCGGAGTTTCCAACGCTTCCGGCAACGACTCGATCAACGGTGGGGACGGCGTTGACAACCTCTACGGGGAAGACGGCAACGACACCCTCAACGCTGGCAATGGTGCTGATGTGATCTATGCTGGCCAGGGTGATGACGAAGCATCTGGTGGTGAAGGCAACGACTTCATCATCGGTGGTGGCTGGACCCCCGACGGTGGCATTGCCGGCGCGGGTGAAACTAGCTCCGGTCGAGATACCCTCAACGGTGGTAACGGCAACGACTACATCTGGGCCGGTGATGAAAATGACGTTCTCACGGGCGATTCTGGTAACGACACCCTCTACGGTGGTGCCGGTGCCGACTTCATGAGTGGCGGTGACGGTAACGACGTTTTCTACGTTGACAACGCCGCCGATCTAGTTGAAGATCGTCCGGGGGTAGAAGGCGGTGTGGATGCGGTTATCGTTCTTCCCACCTACCAAAATAATGCCATCGATTTGGTGACAGGCTTGCCCGACACCTACAACCTCAATCTCCTCGGACCGGAAGCGGAAATCGAGTCGATCATCCTCGATGGCACCCCCAACTTCAACGCTGTCGGTAACCAATTTAACAACGCTATCCAAGGTAATTCTGGAAGTAACTTCTTGGCTGGTTTAGGTGGCAGAGATGTCCTCAACGGCTTAGGCGGCAACGATACCCTCGTCGGTGGTGATGGCGATGACAATATGATTGGTGGCGACGGTGCCGACCTGATCGGTGGTGTCAACCTGGGCGGTGGTATTTTTGGCGTGCCACTGGTTGGATTCCTGACGGAAAATGGCAACGACACGGCCGACGGCGGTGCTGGTGATGATACCCTAATTGGTGGCGACGGCAACGACAATATGACTGGTGGCGATGGCAACGATAATATCGGGGCTGTTGTCACAGGATTCGTTGGCGTAGTTCCCATTGCCGCTCCTGAAGCTGGCAATGACACCTTTGAAGGTGGTGCTGGTGACGATAGCATCAGTGGGGGTCTGGATTCCGATAGTTTAATCGGTGGTGCTGGTAATGACTTCATCAGCGATGGTAGCTATACCCTTAACCCTTTGAATGGCCAGTTCCAGTTCACCGGTGTGCAGAATAACCTCGACACTCTCGTGGGTGGTACTGGTAATGATATCTACTTCATCGATCGCTTTAACCAGGCCACCGGGGTGCAAGACACTATCACTGAACTGGCTGGCGAAGGTACGGATACGGTGTTCTATTCGGGAAATACCGCAGCCGAATTAACCTACGTTTTAGGAGAGCATCTCGAGAATCTTACCCTGGGTGAGAATGGTGCCGCGCTCAACGGTATTGGTAATGCTGAGGCCAACGTCATCACCGGCAACAGTCTGAATAACTCTATCACTGGAGGCGGTGGAGCCGATACCCTCAGTGGAGGCCCTGCACTCGCTGCCGATGTCGATACCTTCGTTTATACTAATCTCGCCGATTCACTTCTGGCTAACTTCGACCGCATCACTGGCTTCAACGTAGCTGTTGATAAAATTGATGTATCGGCTGCGGTTTTGGGTGTGGGTTTCGCTCCTCTCCCTCCTGCTAATAATAACGCTACATCTCTTGATGCGGGTGCTATCGGTGCGGTGTTAACCAATATCACCTTTGGCGCTAACGCCGTAACCGCCTTTACGGTTGCCAATACCCGGACTTTCATCGCAATCAACAATACCATCGCTGGTTATGACTCAACCGCTGATGCAATCATCGAAATCACAGGCTTTGTTGGTGGCAATCCTTTATTGGGCATTACTTTAGTTTAATTCCACATCTAGCTAATTGATAGGGTGGGCATTTGCCCACCCTTATTTTATTTATGATTGAGTCCTAGCCAGTAGCTGTAATTACTGCAAATAAGCCATGGGCAGAAAAGTCGAACACCAACTTAAGGCCTGTTTAAAGACTTCGTATTCGCGGAAAAAGAACACATTTCCCCAGGAATTATCCACGGTTTCGGGATAATTACCGTAGAAGAAAATATCATAATTGAAATTGTAATTACTGGGTTTATCTGAACGACCAATCACTAAATACCAATGATAGTCTCGTTTTTTCATGCCTTCTACCAAAAGGTCTAAACGATTGAGGGTTCCTGACTGCCCAAAAATATGATTCTTATCCCAAAATTCGGCAACTACGACCGGATACTGTGCTTTACCCATCCCCTGAATCACTTCTAAATCATAGCCTTCGGTATCAATTTTTACCAATCCTATATCGTGGCTAATCTCTCCCGTTTGATGAAGACTTTCTAAACTTCTCACCTGAACTTGTCGGGTTTCGGTAAAGTTTAAACCGGGGGGCATAGAATGGGGAAAAAGAGTATTATAGAGGCTGGGATTTTGAAAAATTTGCTCCTCCGATTGGTCAGAGCAAATATGAAAATCCATCGTGGTATCGTGGGAGCCAATGGCAATATTATAGGCCTGAAAATCGCTATTTTGCTGTAAGCGCTGACATAGTTGCTCGAAAACAGGGGTATAGGGTTCAAAAGCATACACTTGATAACCAGCTTTCAGCAAAGATTCCGAAATATCTCCCCGATTGGCACCGATATCTATGGCTTTTCGACTCGGTAAAAATGAGTAAAGAAAAGTTATGAGTTTTTCTTCCGGCTCTAAGTCTTCTCCCCGGTTATTCTCCGCTTTAACTCGCAGTCCCGAATTATCCAAAAGGGTATTATACTGCTGGTGTAAATCTGCTTGCAAATGCTGATAATCATCCTTAATTTGGGAGATAATACCACTGTATTGCTGTCGAATTTCCTCCTGTAAGTTCGAGATTAAAACCGAGTGTTGCTGTCGAATTTCCTCCTGGATTTGTCCGAGCAAACTCTTATGCTGCCAGTCTAATTTTCCCTGTATTTGGGAGAATAAACCGTAGTGTTGTTGTTGAACTTCTCGTTGGATTTGCGGTAGTAAATTAGTATATTGCTGTTGGATATGTGGGAACCATTTTTGTAATAGCTCAATCAGATAAATTGATGTCTGGAGTGATGAGTTATCATTGAAAGTTTGTTCAGCGATTAGCTGTTCTAATAACCTCAGTTTCTCTTGAGAATCAGTATTGTTTTTGACTAATTGAGAGGTTATCTGTTCTAAGGAATCTAGCTTAGACTGGGATGAATTAGCATTTTCGCTGAGAAATCCAGCAATTTTTTCTAAGTCATCTATTCTTGACAGGGTGGTATCTAACTTGTCCAGTAATAGATCCTTAATAGCTTTAAATCTTTGAATTACCATGATATTTACCTTTGTCTATTCCTTATTAACTAAACGATTTGACCTTCAAGCAAGAAAAGATTTTTTCTCACAAAAAGAATATCTTTTTGGAAGAGAGTGCCATCGGACGGTAAGCGCCATTCTCCCACCTCGTCGTAATAGCGAAATCCCAATTCTGTCATAACTTCTAACATTTCGGTCAAAGTTTTAGTTTCTTCTTGGTATTTCCAAAGAGAAAGCTCGATAATACACACATCCACCTGTGACAAAAACTGTTTTGCTCCCTCGATAACTAGGTGTTCGGCAAACTGTACATCTAGCTTTAAAAGTCCCCGTCCAGTAATCACTTTTTCTTGAGCAAGGGAATCTAAAGTGATCACATTTACCGTTACAGTTTGTGTCAGTTGGGAGGTCTTGACTTCGTAGATAGAGCTATTATAAAGATCAGCACTAACTTTCATAGTTTGCTGACCTATTTGATGAGAAACTAATGCTTCTACCGCTTCAAAGTTATCATGTAAGTCAATAAAATATTTTCGAGCTAATTTATCGTAGCGAGAAATTAAAGGGTCGATTAAAATAAATCGAGCTTGGGGATAAATTCTGTTAATAGCATCAGACCAAATTCCCGTGGAAGCACCAACATCCACCACAAAATTGGGTTGAAATCCCTTATCTTTTAAGCGTTTTAAAGCTTGATAGGGGGGAATAAAATCACGCCAGATGTCCCTAGGAGCCGGAGGTTCGAGATAATAGACAACTTCATTAGAGGAATAGGGCATTAATTTTTCAAATTTTAAATCCGTGGGTTGCCCTTGTTCTAAAGATTCCCAGAGCCATTTATCCATATCTTTAGCGGAAAATAACTCAGCAATATTGGCGGCATTTTGACGTAATTTTTTCTGGACATCAGGGAGAGATAGATGATTAACTACTTTTTGAAAATTCTCGGACTTATAGTCACAGACAAATCCGACTTCAAATCGTTGAACAAAGCGTGCTGCTGCCGTTTCTGCATTACCTAAGACAAGGAAGGGAGTTTGAGAGGAAGCTAAGATGAAAGGTATTCTTGAAGGCAAACTAAGCCTGGCGATATTCTGAATATTATCACTTTCATCTAGTTTACCGGAAGGAATGACAGCAAAAGAGTAGTTTTTGAGTTTCTCCACTAACTCCGATTCTTTTAAGGGTGGATAAATAGTGATACCATCACTTTTTAATTCCTCTCGATCGAAAGTTAACCAGCGAGGATTATCATAGTTATTACAATACCAATCAATGCTAACTCCAGTTTTACGCACAGTTTCTCGAAAAATGTCGAGATATTTCTGGCTCCAGATATTACCAACCAATATGCCTCTATTTTCTCTCTTGGTTTCGCTGTCTAGGGGATTTTGAATTTTAACTATTTCCTTGTCAACCAGAGGAGGTAATAGCCAGAATTTTAAACCATATTGTTGTTCGTAAGCTCTCTTTAATTCTGGAGAAATAGCTAATCTTAGCACGGATTTTTCTAAGGTTTCTTTCATTAATTCTGGAGAAATTGGTCGATTGCCTTGAGTGTATAGATTATTATCATCCATGATATAAGTACACAAGGGAACATCAAACAATTCCTTAATGGCTATGGCTGCATAGAGTTCTTCGGGATGAAAAGGAACACAAATAACTCTTTGGGGGATGATACCCTGAAAAACAGATAGCATTTCTGTAAATATTTCTGCCCTTGATTTATCGGCAATTGATAAGCATCTGTTTAAACAACCAAATTCGTGTTCGCTATCGTAGTGATTAGCGCAGCGCAGAGAAAATATATTTTTGTCTTCACTAAAAATATTAATTAAAATTGTACCCGTTCCATGTCGTCTATTAACTTCATTCGGGGTAATAATAACATCAAGTTTTCCTAAATATTTTGGTTGAGATACAGTTTGATTATAGGGAAGTAGTTGATTGATATACAGACGGAGATTAACGTTGCTAGTTACAGTGTCATCAAGAAGATTAGCCATTGATTTTTTGAGAATTAATTTTTGTCTGTTAGGGCAAGAGAGGGGTTTACAGTGATACAAAAACTGGGCTCTTCGTTACTTGTTATGGTTCGATAGGGGGGCATAAATCGACTAAATCCTTATCTGGCAAAAGATTTAACTGATTAGCTCGCTCTAGATCAAAAACAATTGACAAAAATCGTCCAATGTCTTTCTCTATAAGGGTTCCATCTCTTATAACCCCCGTCCATTACATAACACAAACCGAAGAACCAAAAACTGCAACTGCCAAAAAGAAGTTGGTAAGTCTGTTCGTTCTACATTATTGCCTAGGTGATACCCGCGTGTCAATCGTCATGGGAAATTATTCCATCTCCGCAAACTTCTAAGCTTGGCGACAAATAAACCTATCGGTAGCTTGATTTATAACCTTGAAAACGACCGCTTAACTGCATCTTTTGTTTCCCCATCGGGAATTATCATCTTGCCTTGGCAGACTAGAACTGATGCACCACCCACAGAAACTTCCGTAATTTCACGGTTGTTTTTCTGAAACTTTAATTGTAAACTGCTGGGTCTGCCCATTTCCACTCCTTGGATTATCGTCCATTGATTCATCCCTTCCCTAGAAGATTCTAACCCCCCTAGGTAGCCCGCTAAAGCGGCCACAGCCGAACCGGTGGCGGGATCTTCCATAACTCCCAAACCGGGGGCAAACATTCGGCCATAAATACGAGATTGGGGTGATTCTGGGTCAAAACAGCAGACAAAAAGGGAATTAGCGGGGGATTGTCCCAATAATGATGACCAAAGACCTAAATTAACTCTGATTTTTGCTAAAATATCTCGATTTTTGACGGGGATGAATAAAAAAGCAAGGCCACAGGAAAAGGCGCGGGGGGGATAACCGGGTAAGAAATCGGCAACGCTGAGGGAAAGAATCGCCGCTAAATCATCGAGAGCATAAGTATCCGTCACTAATTCTGGCAATTGTGCCACTTTTAACTCACTATAGACCGGTTTTTCCCCCTCCATGCTAATTTTTACCGGTACTAAACCGACTCCTTCCTCCAGATAAATCGTGGTTTCTTGGTGGGGGGGAATAGCACCGATTAGGGCTAAAATATAGGCTGTGCCGACGGTAGGATGACCAGCAAAGGGTAATTCGGTACTGGGGGTGAAGATCCGGACTTTTTTAGTGCCTTGGGGCGTTTCTGGCGGAAAAACGAAGACTGTCTCCGAGAAGTTAAATTCGGCGGCGATTTTTTGCATCTGGGTGCGGGTTAATCCAGACGCTTCCGGAAAAACCGCCAGGGGATTACCGCCAAAAATGCGATCGCTAAAAACATCGGCGGTATAGTAGGAATAGGTAGGCACGCGGGGGATAGAGCAACAGTTATCGGAGAATTTTTTCATCTTACACCTATTTTCACCCCTGACCGTCCCGGTGGTCTGTCTAGGGATAAATGCTCCGTGTCAGTCCTGTTATTCTCTATTTATTAAGAAATAATTAAAATACAGAATTTTTCCTAAAGATAAGGTATGTCTTGATAGGGCATCGTCTCGGAGTCTCCTCATAGCTGCTACAGGCTCTACTACTTATTCGGTTCTAATCTGGCTAATAAACTGACTAACTTATCTCTAACGGAATTGTGAGTGTATTCGTCTTCAGGGTGAGGTTTCTGATTGGGTTTTTGAAAATAGGGACGTTCCCCGTATAATTGTCCCCATTTCACATCGACTCGGTGTACTAACTCATAGAGTAATTCTTGATTGTCTAAAATTTCTTCTAGAATTAACTGTAAAGCTTGAACGGGATTATCTAAATTTTGACTGACTTTTGTTAATTCTTCATCAACGATAAGCTGTAAAATTATCTGCAAAGCTCCCGAAGAATCACCTAAATTAGCGGCAATAAATTGTTTAATCTCTGTGGTAACTTGCACCAATTTGGGGACGGGAGATTCCCCTTTGAGGAAATCCGCCCCCTCTTGAGCGATAAAATCTGCTAGGGTAAACGAGCGCCTTTCGATGATATCTTGGGAAAAATCTGGTTCTTCAGGGGTCATAAACTAAAAAGATTAGCGATAATAGACTCTAAGACTTATTGTGACATTTTTAGGAATATCTATGGGCATCGATCGCAGAGAGTTTCAGCAGCGTCGTCAGCAGGTAATGGAAAAAATCGGCCATGGAACCGCAATTTTTCGCAGTGCGCCCATGGCGGTCATGCACAATGACGTAGAATACACCTATCGTCAGGATAGTGACTTTTTTTACCTGACAGGATTTAATGAACCCGATGCGGTGGCGATTTTAGCACCCCATCACCCCGAACATCAGTTTATCCTGTTCGTGCAGCCAAAAGACCCAGAAAAAGAAACTTGGACCGGCTATCTCCACGGTGTGGAAGGAGCAAAGGAGATTTTTGGTGCTGATGAGGCCTATTCTATCCAAGAATTGGAGGAAAAATTACCCCAATATCTCGAAAAAGCCGAACGAATTTATTATCATCTCGGACGGGACAAAACTTTTAATACAAACGTTCTTAATCACTGGCAAAAATTAATCGCCACTTTTCCCCGTCGCGGCACCGGACCGACTGCTTTAGAGGATACTAATTTTATTCTCCATCCTTTGCGCTTGCTGAAAACCGCAGCCGAATTGGACAATATTCGCCAAGCAACCGCTATTTCGGCCCAGGCACATAATCGGGCCAGAGAATTCACTAAAGTTGGTCACTATGAGTATCAAATTCAAGCGGAAATTGAGCATACTTTTCGCCTAGAAGGGGGTATGGGTCCTGCTTATCCTTCTATTGTCGCTAGTGGTGCTAATGCCTGTATTCTGCACTATATCAACAATGATCGCCAAGTACAAGAAAATGAGCTTTTATTAATTGATGCCGGTTGTGCCTACAATTACTATAACGGTGATATTACCCGCACTTTTCCCGTTAATGGTAAATTTACCCCCGAACAAAAAATTATCTATGAAATTGTTCTGGAAGCTCAATTAAAGGCGATTGAAGTGGTAAAAACTGGTAATCCTTATAATCTTTTTCATGACACAGCCGTCAGAACAATTGTGGAGGGATTAGTAGATTTAGGGCTATTGGTCGGCGACATTGATGAGATAATTAAAGAGGAAAAATATAAGCCTTTTTATATGCACAGAACTGGCCATTGGTTAGGATTAGATGTCCATGATGCAGGAGGTTATAAAGTTAACGAAGAAACTTGGCAAACTTTGCAGCCCGGTCATGTTTTAACCGTGGAACCGGGGATTTATATCTCCCCCGATATTAAACCTGCTGAAGGACAGCCGGAAGTGCCAGAAAAATGGCGGGGTATCGGTATCCGTATCGAAGATGATGTGTTAGTTACTGCCACAGGAAATGAGGTTTTAACTGCAACGGTTCCCAAAAAAGTTGAGGATATCGAATCTTAAGTAAAAAGCTAGGTGTTAAAAATTGTCAGATTCCCCCTAACCCTAGGGTTGATTCATAGTAGGGTTGATTCATGGTAGGGTTGATTCATGAATCAACCCTACCCCCCTTAAGGAGATTCAATTAAGTTTTTTCTAGAGATTATTATGGTTGTCACCAAAGAAAAATTATATACCTTTGCGGAATATTTAAATTATCGAGACTGCACGGATAATAAGTACGAATTATTTAACGGAGAATTAATTTCCATGCCTCCCGCTAGTGGCTTTCATGCTTTGATACTTAGATATATATTTAAGGTGTTAGAAAGGGAAATAGAGAGGCTACAATTAGACTGGCAAGTTATGCCCGCTACGGTGGGAATTCGCACCGATAAAGCTAAATCGAGAATTCCAGACTTAATGATTTTAACTGCCCAACAATGTCAAGAGATTAGAAATATGACCACAGCAGTGATTGAATTTCCTCCCCTGTTAGTTGTAGAAATTGTTAGCCCCGGTAATGCCGATGATGACTACCGTTATAAACGTTCAGAATACGCAGTGAGAGGCATTCCTGAATACTGGATTATCGATCCTATGGCTCTAAAAATATCGGTTTTAACCCTGATTTCGGGATTTTATGAACTGGCAGAATTTAACAACGAAGATAGAATAATATCGGTGACATTTCCCGATTTACAATTAACTCCTCAAATGGTCTTTGAATATTAAAATCTTGGCTGGAGGTTATCATGATTGCTACCAAACCAAAAAAATATACCTTTACAGAATATTTAAATTATCAGGACTCCACAGATAATAAGTACGAATTATTTAACGGAGAATTAATTTCTATGCCTCCTGCTAGTGGCTTTCATGCTCTAATTCTTGCCTGTCTTTATGATTATTTAATAGCAGAAATTAAAAGATTAAATCTAACTTGGAAAGTTATGCCCGCTACGGTGGGAATTCGCACCGATAAAGCTAAATCGAGAATTCCAGACTTAATGATTTTAACTGCCCAACAATGTCAAGAGATTAGAAATATGACCACAGCAGTGATTGAATTTCCTCCCCTGTTAGTTGTAGAAATTGTTAGCCCGGGTAATGCCGATGATGACTACCGTTATAAGCGTTCAGAATACGCAGTGAGAGGCATTCCTGAATACTGGATTATCGATCCTATGGCTCTAAAAATATCAGTTTTAACCCTGATTTCGGGATTTTATGAACTGGCAGAATTTAATCAGGAAGATAGGATAATATCGGTGACATTTCCCGATTTACAATTAACTCCTCAAATGGTCTTTGCACAGTAGCATTATTAACGATTATGACTATCCCCTTAGAAATCCAACAACGTTGCCAACAACTAAAAACAGAACTACAAAGAGCCAGTTATGCTTATTATGTTCTTGATGATCCTTTTATACCCGATAGCGTTTATGATCAACTTTATCGGGAATTAGAAGACATAGAAAAGCGTTATCCTCAATTAATCACCCCCGATAGTCCCACCCAAAGAGTCGGGGATAAAATCTCTAGTCAATTCGTTTCTGTCCGTCATAATATTCCCCTGTATAGTCTCGAAAATGCCTTTAACCTCGAAGAATTAAATAAATGGGGCAACCGTTGGCAAAGATATGTAAATGAAACCCAAGACACGGAATATGTGTGTGAATTAAAAATCGATGGTTCCGCGTTAGCTTTAACCTACGAAAACGGCTTTTTAGTCAGAGGTGTTACTAGAGGGGATGGAGTCACTGGCGAAGATATTACCCCCAATGTGCGGACAATTCGCTCTATTCCTTTACGCTTAAATATAGATAATCCCCCAGCAATTGTGGAAGTGCGCGGCGAAGCTTTTTTCCCCCTCGATACCTTCGATAAAATCAATCAAGAAAGAGAAGAAAAAAGGGAATCTCTCTTTGCTAATCCCCGCAATGCGGCAGCGGGAACCCTACGACAATTAGATCCGAAAATAGTTGATAAAAGACGCTTACAATTTTTTGCCTATACCCTGCATTTAGACGATAACCATATCACTAATCAATGGCAATCCTTAGATAGATTAGAAACCATGGGATTTCTGGTTAATCCCCACCGTCAACTCTGTCCATCCCTGCAAGAAGTGGCGCAATACTATCAAGATTGGCAAGAAAAACGTCATCAATTAGCCTACATGACCGATGGTGTCGTAGTCAAAATCAACGATTTACAGCGACAAAATCGCTTAGGATTCACCCAAAAATTCCCCAGGTGGGCTATCGCTTTAAAATATCCTGCCGAAGAAGTCCCCACAGTAGTTAAAGATATTATCGTCAACGTGGGACGCACCGGTGCGGTTACACCCATGGCGGTGATGGAACCGGTACAGGTAGCAGGAACCACCGTACAAAGGGCTACTTTACATAATAGCGATCGAGTGGCCGAATTAGATATCCGCATCGGTGACACAGTAATTATCCGCAAAGCGGGGGAAATTATCCCGGAAGTGGTGAGAATCCTGCCCGAATTGCGTCCTCCCCAGACTTTCCCCTTCCAGATGCCCACTAATTGCCCTGAATGTCAATCTCCCCTAGTTCGTCCGGTGGGGGAAGCGGTGACGCGCTGTGTCAATAGTTCCTGTCCGGCGATTTTGCGGGGAAGTGTAGTACACTGGGCTAGTCGCGACGCTCTCGATATCCGGGGATTAGGGGAAAAAGTGGTGATTTTGCTGATTGAACAGGGATTAGTTACCGCCATTTCTGACCTCTACAGCCTCGAAAAAACGGAAATTGCCAAATTAAACCGAATGGGCGAGAAATCAGCCTTAAATTTGATTACAGCTATGGCTCAGAGCAAAAATCAAAGCTGGTCGAGGGTACTTTATGGGCTAGGAATTCGCTATGTGGGCAGCGTTAACGCCCAAATTCTCGCCGAAAGTTTTCGGACTGTGGAGGAGTTAGCTAACGCCAGCGTGACTAATTTAGCCTCTGTCTATGGTATCGGTGAAGAAATCGCTCAATCGGTCTATGATTGGTTTAGAATCGAGGCTAATCGGGATTTAGTCGCTAAATTACAGGCAGCGGGTTTACAATTTGCCGCAGCAGCAAAAACCACCACCACTAAAGCCACCTTAGCAGGGAAAACCTTTGTGATTACTGGCACTTTACCAACTCTCAAACGGGAGGAGGCCAAAGAATTAATCGAAAAAGCTGGGGGGAAAGTGACGGGTTCTGTCAGCAAAAAAACCGATTATTTAGTGCTAGGAGAAGCGGCGGGTTCTAAGCTAGAAAAAGCCCTAGAATTGGGCATTACTCAGCTAACCGAAGCACAATTACTCGAATTAATCAAGGCTTAAAAGCTTAAGATTGGAGCAAATCTGCCGAAGCATTAAGTAGAGTCTGCGGCAAAAAGTTTTTCGGTGGGGGTAGGGTGTGGCCCCCCTAACCCCCCCCGACATCGGGGGGGCAGGTGGGGTGTAGGGTTTTACCGATTTTCATCTGCCAGCCCTAATTAATCGGGTAATTGACATCCTCGCCGCCGTAAAACGGACGGCGATTCTTCACCACGCCACTTTTTTAGGGTGGTCGCGTCAACGGGGTTGACGCAGATAGCGAAAAACGCTTAATTGCTTAAGTCTGACACTTTCGACCCGTCCGTTTTGATTGTCCGAATGCCGGACGGCCACTTTGAACAAGTCGAAAAAATCTCATGTTCAACCTTATTTCCTAGAAAGTTTTACTCGTTCAAGGCCGAATTTGAAGTCTTTTCTGAACAAAACCCCCTACTATCTGTGGTCAAGGTTCAGTTTTTAGCTTGGTTATCGCTTTTTCCATTGTAGCTTAAAGCCGTCCTAAAAGGACGGGGTTTTAACCCAAATTTTCGATAAAAGCTGATAACTAAAAAAACTGATAGCTGATAACCCGGGAGAAAATATAATTGTAGCTACCTACCCATTCCTGATTAATTCCTATGGCAGAAGAAACCACCACCCCCGCAACTCCGGCAGCAGAAGCAGCAAAACCGGCTCAACCTGCGGCTGCTAAAAAACCCAAGGAGCCAACCGTCGAGGAAAAACCCTTCGCTGAATTTATTGAGCAGCATTTTCAGCCCGCACTGGCGGCAGCCTTGCAAAAGCTCGGTATAACTGATATAAAGCTGTCCTTTAAACAGGATAAAATTCCCGTGCAGGGCTTTTCTAGCTCTCCCTGTTGGCAGTTAACTGGCAATTGGCTCGAGGGAATGCGTCAATTTAGCATTTATTTTTTAGAAGAAGACATCAATGGCAAAAAAGCTTTTTCTCAAGCTGAGGGCGGTGCTCAACCTAGTACCCTTGAATCATTTATGATCGATGAAAGGAAAGTTAGTCTTGATTTACTGTTGTTTTACACCCTGCAACGGCTTAACGGTCAAAAGTGGTTGACTAGAAACTAAAATTGCTGAGGATTAGCGATCGAGAAGGGGGGTAAAATGAGTATAGACGACCACCGCTTATCGATCGCTAATAGTAATTATGCGTGTATTTGTACTACTTTTTAACGCAGGCACAGAAAACGAAGGTATCCACACCATTCAAATGGGAGCTATCAATAAGGTGTTGATGTTTGAATCGGAAGATGATGCCACCCGTTATGCTCTGCTGTTAGAGGCACAGGATTTTCCGACTCCCACGGTAGAGAAAATTGATTCGGAGGAAGTGGCAGAATTTTGTCGCGGCGCCGGCTATCAAGCGGAAATGATTGCAGCGGGTATGTTAGTAATTCCCCCCGAAAGCAATGCCGAGGAGTTGGATTGGCAAAAAGAGGAAGTCCCCCCCGCCGAGGAGGAGTTTTCCGAGATTCCCGATGCGGAGTTAGACAGCATCCGTCGTCGTCTAGAAGGACTTTTGTAATAAACCTCTTGTAAAAATCGAAAATTGTCCTGCTTGGTTAGGAGACAGGAGACATTAGCCAGTAGTCAGGAGTTCGGAGTCAGAAGACAGGACAATAAATCAATGTTATTCCCTGTTCCCTGTTCCCTGTTCCCTGACCACTGATAACTGATAACTGATAACTGAATATGACAACCGTGGGGGAATTGGGCGAAAATTTGGTGGCGGATTGGTTGCAATTACAGCAATGGCATATTCTCCAGCGTCGTTGGCGTAGTGCTGGCGGTGAAATCGATTTAATCGTCTTGTCTAAATCCCAAGCGACTCTCGCTTTCGTCGAGGTGAAAACCCGCAGTGCTGGCAATTGGGATTTAGGGGGCAAATTAGCGATCAATGACCGTAAACAAGGGAAAATTTACGGAGCTGCCCAGATATTTCTTGCCTTTTATCCCCAATGGTCCGATTTAACCTGTCGTTTCGATGTGGCGTTAGTTAGTTGTCAAAAAAGTTCTCTATTAGCTTTACCTGAGTTTTCCCTTGATTATCCCTGTCAGCTACAGGCAGGTTATCAATTGCAATTACAGGAATATCTCGTGGCGGTTTTCTAAAAACACAATAGGCCCGCCTAGGGAGGCGGGCTTCATCTTGTACAAACGATATGGACTCCTAAAAGTTTAACGGACTCAATACAATAGAGGTTTACAGAACCCACAACAGTCTATCTGTCAACTATCAAGATTTCTCAGTTTACCGACTCAGGTGCTGATTACGGCTCACTCCATCTGTCCTATATCGAGCAACAGAGGCGAAACCATACTTTACTTTACAAACTTTGAGAATCTGCGTCCGATTTAGCTGTTGCGTTGAGCTAGAGCAGGTGGCACAGGCTCTAGGTCTTTTTGCCCGGAAGGAAGTTGAGTCGCTTCCTTTGTGCCTTATGTTTTTAAGATAACACGTTTGTCAGGACTCGATCGACCTTGTGATTAAAGTTTACACTTATTGATTTTTAGCAAAAATTGCCGTTACAAAACTATAGATAAGTGGCTGTGCGAAACGTTTAGGCATGAAATAGGGAACCAAATGCCTGAAATAACCGCCTAATAAGGTCTTCAGTCTTTCGACTGAATCTAACAGGTCAACCCTGACCAACCTTATAACTGTTTATATGTCCCGACGTTTAGTATCACTCGATACCAAACTAGGCAAGGGGACTCAAGGTCAATACACTTGTAATAAATCTTTACAAGGTGAGAGTAACGGCGTTAGCCACCCCCAGATTCAGAAGTCACAACTCTGGGACTGAAGCGGGGAACGGAAGGCGAGAGAGGTGTAACCTAACACCAGAATCGAGACCACTGCCAACCATCCACGATTAGGCGTGAGCCAAATGTCTGACTTGAACCATCGTAGGTATTAAGCAGTGAAATAGGTTGACACACTGCGTTCAAAAGAATAGACCTCTTGCAAAAATTTTTTATGGTATAATGGAGGGTTTATCTATTTCGTCTTTGAACTTCTAAATTTATGATCTTTCCACCATTATTTTTCCACAGATACGGTTAATCAACTCTCAATACATTATTCGCACGACAAAGATATCTAGCTTGTTATTCTCAGCTAAATTAAAAGAATATAGTTAGTTTTGGGTCTATTGGACTGATGGTGATAAGTTTAACTAATCAATGATTGGCTGCTAACAGCCGTGAGCGCAGATGTTGAAAATTTCTTAACCCATAAGTCTGACGCAAAATTACACGACTACGATTATTTAAACCTTCCATAGCTCCATTCGTTGTTCGATTAATAAAGTAATGGCAAATTCCCTCAAAGTGTTGTCTAATTGTCCCACATATTTCTCCATAGAAAACTTCAGCATTTTTCAGCCACCTTCTTAATTTCCTAGTTCCCCCACTAATCGTGCGAGTCCTTTCGTAGATTTATCTTAATTCTTCTTGTACTTCATAGGCGATTTGTAAAATAGGATAATCTTTCAGTAACCTAGATAGTTCTTCTTTTTCTTCTTTAGTTAAGTCCTCTCTATTACTCAGTAAAAGATGACGTATCCCCTTCGCTCTCATTCCTAATTTACATCGTATTTCGTTTAGTCTTTTGTTGACCATTTTCATTACATGAAAACGGTCATATACGGTTCTTCGTTACTTGGTATGGTTCAATAGGGTGGCATAAATCGACTAAATCCTTATCTGGCAAGAGTTCTATTGATTAGTTCGTTCTAGATCGAAAACAATTGACAAAAATCGCATCAATGTCCTTCTCTATAAGGGTTTCATCCCTTATAACTCCGTCCATTGCATAGCACAAACCGAAGAACCTCATATACTATAATTGCATTAGGAAAAACCTCCTCGATCACTTTGACAAACCCTCCCCACCTATCGATGCAAACTTCCTCCACTTTCTCTCGAATATCCTTTAGCTGTTCGCTTAGCGCTTCTATAAGCTCTTCCTGAGTTCTACTCGCTATCACATCTATTAGACATTTTTTATCTAAGTCACTCACCACTGCTCTGTATTTTTTTTGTCCTTTAGCAGTACTAGGTCATCAAGTTTGTATTGAGGGATAAAGTCGCTTTAGTTTGATACGGGAATCTGCTGTGGTAAATCGCCAATTAACAGAACTAGATTTTTGATTTCGCTCTTCTTCCCACGCAGTAATTTCCAATTTGAGAGTATCTTTATCGGGGATACGACGGTTCACACACTGACGATTTAAAACACTCAATTCAATTTCTGCCATATTCAACCAACTGCCATGTTTAGGAGTATAATGAAACTCCAATTTATCCAAAATCCGTTTGGCTTCTTCCGGAGCAAAAGCTTTGTATAAAGAGGCTTTAACATGAGTGTTAAGTTGATCTTGAATTACCCCAATTTTTTCAGCTTGAGGATAACGTTCATCTACCAAATATTTCATTTGATGAGCATAATCAATGGCCGTTCTTTGGTCAGTTACGAGGTGTGTCTCCAACCTATTAACGGCTCAAAAAACATAAAGAGATTGGCCACCCCATTCCGGCCCTATTGATAGTCATAACGCTCTAATTGACCAGGTTCAGGGGGAATTACCTCTCTGGTTTCTTTCACCAACTGCTTACAACTTTCATCAAAACAAACCCAAGGATTTTTTTCGTCGTAAGGACGTTGATAAATATCTAAAACTTCTTCCATCCCGCAGACAAATTCGGCGTTTGATTGTGGTGGAATTACCCAAGATTCATGAAGCCAAGGTTTAAGTTCGTTTTTTTTAAGCTTTGTCTAATCGTCTCAATCGAGACTTGTTCCACTACTTTTAGTTCTACCATTTTATCCGCCAGCATTTGCAGAGTCCAACTACTTTTTCCCCAGAAGTGTTGAACGGGGAAAAAAGTCGTACAAAATTTGATATTATAGATAAGAAAACAAAGTAAATATACACCAATAAATGTGAATAAGCCATGCTAACAATTTTCCCAAAACTAATGAAAGAGCTTCTCAAGCCACTCCCCAAAAATGACTATCCCGCATTAAGTACATTTACTTTTGTGTCCTGTTGGATAGGTTTTGCACTGGATAAAAGTATCGTCAGCATGAGAGACTTAAGCGCACGCCTGAAAATG
>NZ_JACJSW010000215.1:0-1854 GCF_014698375.1 Microcystis flos-aquae FACHB-1344
ATATAGAAGAGTTAATGCAAATTAGCCGCTATCGGTTGAAGGATTACATCAAAGGACAAAGAGCGATATCGCTTGCCCTATCTACCTTCTAGCTCGCTTGTCCCCCTCTCAGCCAATCAGACCAGGGGTCGGTAGTAGATAAACTTGATGAAATTATTGACATAGAGATTATACTTGATGGTAAAGCAAGACTGAAAAAATACCACCAACCTAGCCATTTTGCAGACCGTTTAGACTTAAAAGATAAAGTAGAAAAATTGTATGTTAAAAGGACAAAAAATGACAATGAGAAAACTATCATAATGGCCGTGATTATTTTGATTGGTTGATCTAAAGAAGTTAAGTCACCTTTGTACTGTTCCTCCCTGTACCAAAAATAGCCCCAAAATAAAGTTGGATAACCCCAAAATAATAGACATTTCAGTCTGCTCCATTTTTTAGCTTGTAGAGGCCGCAAAATTTTTGAAAAGATTATCTCTAAGAATACAATTATTGATAGCAAAATAATCAAGCAATAGATCTCTGTTAGGGGATAAACTTTATTTAAAATTTCTTGAGTCCACAGATAGGCTATAAGTAAGGCAAGTCCAGACAGTCCTACCCGGAAAAAAGCCTTGAAGATATTTCTATAAGTTTCTATCTCATCTGCATCAAATAAAGTTGAGTAGGCTGCGAGGGAGAAAAATAGCGACGGTATAACTGGCAAACTCAATGTTACTATGCTTAAGACTAATAACCAGTTGTCTGACATAGCTTCGGAATCGGGATGAAAAAATGAAAGAATTGCAGATGAATCAACACGGAAAAATGAAAGAAGCACACAACAAATAGATAGAAAACTTAAGATTATTAAAATAGGATAATTCCAAACTAATTTTCCTAAATTCCTCCAAGACTTACTAATCCAAAACATATAAAGTGGGGAGAGCAGAGAACCTGCCAATACCCAAAACAGTAGATTGCCCAAGAGTCCAGATAAAGGCTGATCGAACGTTTTAAGCCAAAAAGCCAATATTCCCAATCCCCAAAAAACCTGAGAAATCATGGCACTACTTTGAGACAGGTGGATGGAATAACCAACAGGGACAAGAATCGCTAACGACAAAAAACTATTAGCATTTTTATTGATTAAAATTAGTTCATCTTGCCTAGAATTAAGCAATAAATAAATGACACTGATAGTCACAACTACGCCAGCAAGCAATAAAAAGAAGAACCAGGCATATTTCGTATCATCGTTTTCACTTCCAGCTTTGATGCGATGTAATTTAGCTTTTGCAAGCCTGGCTTTTGCAAAATTTGTTCCTGTTAGATCGCAATTGGTAAAATCAGCTTCTCTTAGGTTGCAGTCAGCAAAATTCGCTCCCGATAGATTGAATTCGGCAAAAGATTCACCTCTCAAGTCAAGGTTGCGGAAATCTCGCTCCCCACTTTCATACTTTTTTTTTATTTCCTGGGCTGTTTTGCTCTGTTGTTTCGATGGTTTCGATGAATCGATTTTCATCTTCTGCTCCTATATTTTTTGATTGACTTGTTCGTCCTTAGCGACCCAAATTTTATCTTCTTTAACCCGATTAGCTTCTAAACCTCCTTGTTTTGGCTTACAGGCTGTGAATTTTGAATGGATCTAGAAAAAGTCTGATTTGCTTTCCTTCTACTCATTAGTACTGAACTTCCCCCGTATAAATATACTAGCTATGGCTCAAAGTCTTACAGAGCCTGAGTTAAAGCAATGTAATACCTGGACTTCCCCCGTATAAATATACTAGCTATGGCTAAAAGTCTTACACAGCCTGAGTTAAAGCAATATAATACTAATGGACTACTGGACACAAACTCCGGAAGTCCTTACGC